>JADFIM010000060.1 GCA_022566725.1 Planctomycetota bacterium | reverse complement strand
GCGGACGCAACGCGGTGCAGATCACGCTACCCCACGAGGCGACTGAACCTGTGACGTTGGACCTGAACTCGGTTGCACAACGACTGTGCCCGCACGGATCATTCACCTACAACGGTTATCTGCTGCATGGCCGTTTCACCAACGAAACGACCAGTCACGGGGAGCCGATTGAGCTGACGCTGTTTCCCGACGGGCGCGCCATCGTCAAGGGCGTCACCGAGCCCGACGCCGCCCGTTCAATCTACGCAAAATACATCGGTGCATAGCGATCTGGCGCTGCGGCGGCGGGTGTTGATGCGGTTCGGGCAGCGATGGAATCGCGGGAGGACAGGACGGGCCGAGCGAGGATTACAGGGGATTCCGCCGGATCGGCTGGCACAACTGCCGGTCGGGCGCATCCAATCGTATAATTGCCCCATCGAGCCCGCCTAGGGCACTCCCAGGCCGGTTGACCCCCATCAAACACAGTCTGCCGAAACGAGGATCAATGCAATGAATCACCCGCTATCGATCGTCCGTCGAGGTATCGCCCGGACCTGCGTTGGGGCGTTCATCGTGGCCATGCCGGTTGCGATCATTTCCTCTGCGGCCCATGGGCAGGGAACCAGCGGCGCCGTGCCGGACCCGATTTCCAGCCGTGACCTGGCCGGGTACGCCCATCGGCTCGACCTCAGCGACGAACAGCGGCGTGACATCGAGCCGTTCCATGAGCGCTACCGCGCCCAGTTCAGGCAACTGCGCCAAGGCGAGATCGAGGAGTTGATGCAACAAACCGGCCGGCGGTGGTTCGGCGGCTTCCGCACGCTGGACCGAGCGGCAATCGAGGACTCCGTCAAGAAGCTAAAGCAGGTGATGGCCAGGATCACGATGCTCGACGATCGCCTGTTCAGTGATCTTCAAACCGTGCTGAGCGACGATCAGGAGGCGGCGATGCCTCGCGTGAGGCAGGCCCGCCAGCGGCAACGGTACAGCAGCGGAGCGACAAGATTTATCGGGTATGCCAATCGTTCAGCCCGTGTTGATCTGAGCCTGTTCTATGACGAGCTCGAGCTCACGGCGCAACAGCGCGAGGCGACGGAGCCGTTTATTGTCCAGTACGAAGGCCGGCTCACGGCCGCGGCCAAGCGGTTGTACGACACAACGACGGCAATGTTCCTGGATGTCTTCGACGCCTTGGAAGAACAAGGCGTCAGCTTCGACTCGCCCCCGGACGGCGCAGCTCGCGGACAGATGATGCAAACGATGATGACCGTCTGGGCGGAGGTCTCAAAGAAGCCGCGTGATAGGGCCTCGGCAATCAGTGACCTGAATCGCCGAACACTTCGTGAAGTCACCCAGCTGCTGGAAGGGGACACGGCGGTGACGCTGCGCGATCGATTCCTCACCCGAGCGTATCCCGAGGTCCCCCGATCCAGACAGGGGGCCGCCGAGCACAGCTACCGGGCGGCGCTACGGCTCGAAGGACTCTCCAAGGCGATCCGAGAGGACACGGAAGCCGCAGCCGGCGAGTTTCGCGGCAACCGAGACAAGCTGATCGATAAGATGCTCGACTATATTGACGAGTATCGCGGAAGTTTCTCGGCGTTTGATTTTCGCCGTGGCAACCGCCAGGAGCATCAGGACAAGCTCAAGGAATTCCGGCAGCAACTGGCCGAACTGGACGAAACCGCCGTCGAAGCCTTGCACGCCTTGCTCGGCCCGGACCAGGCTGGACGTGTGAAGACCGCGGTTGCACGACGTCAGACCCGCGAGATTAACGACCCGAGCGGACCCGTGGCCGCGATGGCAGGTGGCGGCGGCCCAGTGGCGGAGAGGTTTGGCAGGTCGGGTGATGCGAATGACGCGGGGTTCGGCCCCGACCCCTATCTGCCTCAACCCATCAGTCATCGAGACGTCGCCCTTTACAGCCAGCGTCTGGAACTGGCCGAGAATGACCGCTTCATTCTGGAGTCAATGCACGCAGACTATCTGACCAGCTACTCCCAGATCAGTAACACTGACGTGCGGGCACTCCAACAGGCCCGGGCGAACCTTCGACGCCCCGAATCCCCCCAAGACGCCGCCAACCGCCCGACCGCTGAGCAAATTGACGAGGTCTACAACCTGCGGACGCGGGCGCTCAACGCGATCCGCGACCTGGAGCAAGTGTTCTTCGATGACATCGAAACCCTCATTGCCTCCCAAGAGCAGTTGCCGACGGCGAGGCGGCTGCGCCTCGCCCGCGAACGGGCGGTCTTCAATCGCGGGATCAGTGCCGGCGACGGCGGATTCACACCATTCACCGGTCGCCGCAGCCGGCGCGGCAGATCGTTCATGCCGGACTTCGGCCGTCAATCCCGGGAGGCCAGAGTCGATCTGACCACTGTGGTCGATGCGCTCGATCTTTCCGACGATGACCGCGCCAAGCTGGACGAGCCTCTGCTGGATTATGAAACCAACGTGACCGATGCGTTCCGCCAACATTACGAGCACACGATTCGGCTGAACCGGGAGCGGGAGAAGATGACCGTCCAGATGCCTCGGCCGCGGAGCGAGGGCGAGGGCGGGGACCGCGCCGCCAGAAGGAGTGCGTGGCAGAGTTATCGCCTGGTCATGGAGGACTATGGCGGTAAAGCGCGGGAGGCCGGCGCCGCGATCGTCGAGTTGAACCGCGCCACGCTCAGCTCCCTCTCGGAAGCCTTGGACGGCGAACACGCAGCGGCTCTGCACAGCGCATACAACCGCAAGGCCTTCCCCAGCGTCTATGATGATTCGCAGGCGGCCGAGCGGTACTTGACCACCGCGCTGAAGCTTCCCAACCTCGAGGACGAACAAGGGACCAAGATCAGCGCGATCATCCAGGAATTCCGGCCGGCATACGAAGATCTTTCGAATCAGATGGCTCATATCCACGCCGAGTCGCAGCTTGGCGAAACCGGCTTCGACCGCTCGCGATGGCGCGAGAACCAGCAACGCCGCAATCAGCTCGACGTGCTAAGGTTCGATCGCGACGAGGTGAACGCCAAGGCGCTTCGCCGGCTTGCCGAGGTGCTGACCGAGCAACAAGAGGCGGTGATCGGCCTTCCCGATGAACAGGTCCTGGCAAAGGACCGAGAAGTGTAGAGACTCTCACGTCCATGGGGGCCGCGGCGAAACAGCGAATTACGCCTTGCAGCTCACGAGCGTGAATCGGCCGAAGAGATGACGGCGGTAGGCGATCTGCGGCAGACCGACGCGTCCGGCCAGATCAATCGCCTCGCGCTTTGTGAAGCCGGCATTGACGCTCACGATGGCGTCATGACGGACCATCGGGCCAGCGGCCAGTGTGAGCAGCCGCACCGCGACCCTTTCCACCGTCCCGCGCACGAGGTCATTCCAGATGATCCCCCGCGAACTCAGGCGGTCCATGATGCGCAGCACCGTCATCACCTCCAGGTCGTCAAGGTGATGGAGGAACATGCCTGCGTGGGCGTAGTCGAACTCGCCCGGCTCAAATCGGTCCATCAGCCGAAGGGCATCGGCCTGAACAAGATTGATCTCGGTGCATCCGCCCACGTGCGCGCGAGCCAGCGCCAGCGTGGTCGGATGCGAATCAACGGCTGTGATCCGGACGCGCTTGCCCACCCGCGCTGCCCACCCGGCAATCGCCAGCGGGATGTCCGCCGAGCCCGTGCCGATATCGATGATGCGGATCGGGCCCTCGCCCGACCAGTTTCCGGACCAGCGCTTCAGATGCCCCAGCGCGGCGCTCGTTCCGCCCAATCGCCGGTTGACCGTCCGAATGAATCGGAGCGATCGTTCGAGTTGGGCCGGATCGACGTCGGAATCGTCCATCAGCTCCGGGGCGCATTGGCGTCGGGTCAACATCGCTCTGTCATACCGATCGCAGACCAAATCTGCCAGGGGAAGTATCGGGTGAAGCCGGGTCTGACGAGTCCCGACCTGTCGGGACGAGGAAGACCCGGGTCAGCGGCAGGCGAATCGGGTCTGCGCGGGCGCTTCGAGCACCCGGCACCGATACACTATGGGCATGACCAGTATCTCGACGGGGCCAGCGAAGCGGACGAGTTCGACCGGGCCGGCCGAGCCGGCGGCGCCGGGCAAGTCGAGCCGGGCGGTGACGCTGCGCACGATCCACAAGTTCGTCGAGCGTGGGGAGAAGTTTGCGTGTCTGACCTGCTACGACGCCACCACGGCTCGCTGGCTTCAGCGGGCGGGGGTGCCCGTATTGCTCGTGGGCGACACGGCAGCGGAAGTGATCCTCGGCCACGCAAGCACTATCCATGCTCCGCTGGACTTCCTGATCGCCCTGACGGCCGCGGTCAAGCGGGGAGCGCCCGACACGATGGTGATGGCCGACATGCCGTTCATGAGCTACCAGGCGGACGATGTCGAGGCGATTCGCAATGCAGGGCGGTTCATGACCGAAGGCCTGGCCGACGTCGTCAAGATCGAGGCAGATCGCTCCTTCGCTCCACTTGTTGAGAAGATGGCTCGAGCCGGCGTGCCGGTCGTCGGCCACATCGGCTCACTTCCCCAGCAGTCGAAGCGCCGAGGCGGATACCGGTCGGTTGGTCGTACGGCTGCCGAAGCCCGGGCGCTTATCGCAGATGCGACAGCTCTGGAAGCAGCTGGCGCCGCCATGCTGCTGATCGAAGCCGCACCGAACGAGGTCTCGAAGCGCATCGTCGAGAAGACGACGATTCCAGTGATCGGGTGCGGGGCCGGGGTCGCCTGTCACGGCCAGATCGTCGTCCTTCAGGATCTGCTGGGACTGACCGATTGGCAGCCCAGCTTCGCAAAGCCGATCACCGCGATGGGTGAACAGCTCATCGGCGCCGCAACCCGCTGGATTGAGATGGTGCGGGCATCCGATCTGGGCGTGCACCCGTACATGATGTCCGAGGGCGAATCGAACAAGTTGTAGGGGAGCGATGAGCAGGCTGAACCGGTATGGCCCAAGTTTGATCGTGCTCGGCACCGCCCTCGTGGTGCTGCTGGCCGGCCCCGCTGCCATTCGCCGGCTGACCTATGCTCAAACCCAAGCCCGCATCATCCAGGCCAGCGATCGTCTGGAGAACGCCTCGGTCCTTCGGCAGCTCAACCAGGCGTACCGCGACATCGCCGCGCTTGTCGAGCCCTCGGTCGTGCATATCAGCATCGAGCGCCTGGTGCGCGATCGGTCCGGCAATGACCGGGTGGACCGCTCGGCTGGGTCAGGGTGGATCTACAGCGATCAAGGCTACATCGTGACCAACGAGCACGTCATCAGGGGGGCCGATCGCATCCAGGTGCAGCTGTACGACGGTAGGCTTCGAGAGGCCCAGCCCGTCGGTGCGGATCAGTTCACGGACGTCGCGGTGATCAAGATTCCGCCCGGCCAGCTTCATCCTGCCGTCCTCGGTGATCCCGACGATCCGGTCCGGCAAGGCGATATCGTGTTCGCGTTCGGATCGCCGTTCGACTTCCGATTCTCCATGTCGTCGGGCGTCGTCTCCGGAATGGGGCGCTCCGTGGGCATCATCCGCGGTGATCGCGGGCGGTGGATGGGGTACGAGAACTTCATCCAGGTCGATGCGGCGATCAACCCCGGGAACTCCGGCGGCCCACTGACCGACGCTCGGGGACGCGTGATCGGCATGAATACGGCGATCGCCACGGGGGAGCGAAGAAGCAGTTTCGATGATGGTCAGTTCGCAAGCATCGGCCTGGCGATCCCCATGTCGATGATCGAATCGGTGGTGGAGCAGCTCATCGAAGGGCGCACTCCCCAGCGCGGCTACATGGGCATCACCATGGGCAGTCCCCAGAACGCCGGCGCGATCGTGTTTACGGGAAAGGGCGTGGTCATCTCAGCTGTGGACCCCGATGGACCTGCGGAGAAAGCGGGCATTCGGCCGGGAGACATCATCACTCATGTCGAGGGCCAGCCTGTGGACAGATTCAGACAGATCCAGGCGTTGGTCCAGACGAAGGCTCCGGGCGATCCTCTCCGCGTGTCGATCCGGCGTTACGACCCCGATCGGTCGAGCAACGAGTCACTCGACCTCGTATTCGCCCTGGACCGATACGATTCGCTGCGCATGTGGTGGCAAGGCCACCTGATGCGGCGCGGACTCCAGCAGCTGGCCACCAACACCCCGAAACGGTCGGCGGACCTGGCCGTGGCGTATCGTCAGGGTGTTCTGGTGGAAGTCGTCGATCCCAGGCTACCCTTGGGCAAACGCCTTCCAACTGGCTCGATAATCGTCGAGGTGGACGGACGCCCGGTCACGGACATCGACTCGTTTTACGATCTGCTTCCCGACCCGCACTCGCGGAAGTCGGTCGAGCTGACCTTTGCCACCCCACAAGGCGAGATCGATAGCATGGTCATCGGCATGCCCTGAGGATTCCAATCAGCCGATGGAATCCTGCGGTCGATCAGATACGATCGCCGACGATGATCACATCGCCCCAGCAGTCCGCCCAGCCACAGAAGACGCCCCTGCTGCACGTCGAGCACCTTCGCACGTACTTCCCCATCCGTAGCGGGATTCTCCAGCGAGTTACCGACTATGTGAAAGCCGTTGACGATGTCAGCTTCCACATCGATGAGGGCGAGACCCTCGGTCTGGTGGGAGAATCCGGATGCGGCAAGACGACCGTCGGCCGAACGATCCTGCGGCTGATCCCGGCCACGAGGGGTCGCGTCCTGTACAAGGGTCGCAACATCTTCGAGCTGTCCGCGAAGCAGATGCGCCCATTGCGCCGCCAGATGCAGATTATCTTCCAGGACCCCGTCGGTTCGCTGAACCCGCGTATGCGGGTGGGCAAGATCGTGGGCGAGCCATTGCAGGTGCACGGCCTGGCTCGGGGGAACCGATTGCGAGCTCAGGTCGAGGATGTGCTGCAGCGCTGCGGCCTCTGGCCGGCGGCGGCCGACCGCTATCCGCATGAGTTTTCCGGCGGCCAGCGCCAGCGCATCGGCATCGCCCGGGCACTCGCGCTGAACCCCAAGCTCATCATCTGCGACGAACCCACCAGCGCCCTGGATGTCTCCATTCAGTCGCAGATTCTCAATCTCTTGGCCGACTTGCAGGACGAGTTCGGCCTGTCCTACCTGTTCATCAGCCACGACATGGCGGTCATCCACCACCTCTGCGATCGCATCGCAGTGATGCTCGACGGCCGGATCGTCGAGCAAGGCGACCGCGATCAGATAATTAACGACCCGCAGCACCCATACACCAAAGCGCTGCTGTCAGCGGTCCCCGATCCCAACCCCCGCCGTCGCAAGCCCCGCCACACCTAGGAACGCAGGCGGATGTCGTCTCCCTGTCAGGTGCTGGTTTTCGATTGTCGGTAATCGTTCTTCTGCGGCCATATGGCCCCGAAATTCCGCGGTTCATCGCAGTCGATCCCGCCCGGCCGTAAGCGACCCGGCGCGTGTTGCGAAACGATCTGCGATAGGCTTAGCGGCGTCGAATACCTCTTGTCCGTTACCGATGGTGACCGATCATGGCGGCGCCGCCCACTTCATATGCGCTTGAGCGCAACGTCAAGCTCTACCCGCTCTATGAGGGTCTGGTCAACGCCTACTTCTGGATGCCGGTGTTCTTTCTGTACTTCAGCGAGCACCTGCCGCTGCGTCAGGTACTTCTACTGGAAGCGATTTATTACGCAACGGTCGTGTTGCTGGAGGTTCCGTCCGGGTATTTCTCCGATACCGTCGGCCGGCGCCGGACGCTGCTGATCTCCGCGGCGGGGTTGACCCTCTCCTATGCCCTGTTTTTCGTCGGGCGAGGCTTTGGAGCATTCGCCATTGCTCAAATCTTCCTGGCGGTAGGTCTCTCGTTCAAGTCGGGCACGGATACAGCTCTGCACTTCGATTCATTGGACGGGCTGGGCCGAGCTGACGAATACGCGGCCCGCGAGGCCAAGGCGAACCGGAACGCCATGCTTGGCCGGGCGGTCGCGGCGCTGGGCGGCGGGCTTGCGGCAACGTGGCAACTGCACTTCGCCTACGGGTTGTCCCTGCTGGCTGCGCTCGCGACACTGGCAATAACCCTGAGTTTCGTGGAGCCGGCGTCTCGGTTCCAGGAATCGATGCTCAGGCGCGGCTTTGTCCGCCAGCTCGGTGCTTGTATCGGCCAACTGACCAACCGATCGTTGGCCTGGTTGTTTGGATTTGCGGTGATCATGATCGTCATCAATCACGTTCCCTACGAGTTCTATCAGCCATACATCGATCTGCTGGTGGGAGATCGTGACTTGCAGTTGCCCGGCCAGGGTACGCCGCTGCTCACGGGGGTGATCACGGCGTTGATGATGCTGCTGGCCGCGTGGGCCACGGCCTATAGCATCCGCCTGCGCGATCGCATCGGGCTCGCCGCGACGCTGCTGCTGACCACGGGATTGCAAGTCGTGATCATGGCGGCGATGGGGCTGTGGTTGCATGAGGTCGTCGTCTTGCTGATCTTGCTGCGAAGTGTCCCGTCGGGGATGATGAAGCCGCCGCTTCATGCCGCGATCACGCCGCAGGTGCCGCAGTCATTGCGAGCTACATACCTGTCCATGCAGAGTCTGGCCGGGCGGCTGTCGTTTGCCGGCGTGCTGGCGGCGCTGTCGCTGGCGGCCGAGCCGGGCGGCGACACGGACTGGCGGGCAATCAGGTTCATGAGCCTGGTCTGCGCCGGCTTGGGAGCGACCGGCTTCATCCTTCTTGTGACCACGGCCAGGTTCAGTCTGGCTCGGCTACGGCCGTCGCCTGCAAAGACCGACCATGAGGTACGATGACGCCGACCATGCCTCCGACCAAGACCGAGCACGTCATCAAACACATCGAACCCGAAGCGCCATTGATCGACGTGATGGGCGGGTCGGCTCGTTGGGAGATTCCTCTCCATAAGCACGGTCTTGTCGCGCTGGTCGATGTCATGCCGAGGATGGTGCCGCAGGGTCAGACCGCTGACTTCGCCATTGTTCAAGCCGCCCGCGTCTCGTACGGTGCGGGGACAAAGAAGGTCCAGGAAGATCGCGGATTGATTCGCTATCTGATGCGGCACCGTCACACGACGCCGTTTGAGATGGTGGAGTTCAAGTTTCACGTGGCGATGCCGATCTTTGTCGCCCGCCAATGGATCCGCCACCGCACCGCCAACGTCAATGAGTACTCCGCCCGCTACTCAATTGTGCCGGATCAGTTCTACCGGCCAACCGTCGAGGAGGTCCGCAAACAGTCGCAAGGTAATCGCCAAGGCGGAACCGAGCCGATCGATATCGCATCGGCCCAGGAATTCCTGACGTATCTGGAGCGCGCGGAGAAACACTATCACGACTATGAGCATCTGCTTGAGAAGGGCGTGACGCGCGAGCTGGCCCGCATCGGTCTTCCGGTCAGCGTCTTCACGCAGTGGTATTGGAAGTGCGACCTGCACAACATCTTTCACTTCCTGTCGCTGCGGTTGGACGACCACGCCCAGCAGGAAATCCGGGATTACGCTCGCGCGATGTTTCAGCTGATTCGCCCGATCTGCCCCGTCGCCTGCGAAGCCTTCGAGGACTATCGCCTCCACGGGATACACCTCAGCCGGCTGGAGATCGAAACAATCAGGACCGGCCAACCGCTGGCCACCGACAACAAGCGCGAAACCGCCGAATGGGAGGAGAAGAAGCCGCGCCTGGGCCTCTAGGTACAAAACCGCGGATGCCATCTGCGGAAATCTCTCTCGTTGCGTCAACTCGGCCTAGGCCGCGCGTGGTACGGCTACTTCCGCGACCTACAGCAGTTCCAGCCGCTTCGCAGTCCTGATGATTGCCCTTGCCGTTACCTCATCGATGCGAAGCTGACGGGCAAGCTGATTGATCCTGACGCTTGGCTTGTGGTTCTTCACATCATGCAGGAAGTGCAGCGCTGTCGGCCAGTTCACCAAGGGCATGCCGGCCTTGCGGGCTTCAGTCCTGATCTGGTCCACTCGCTGGCGCGTTACGCCGAAGGTGTCGGCGATCGCTCGGTCGGTGGCGAATGAGTTGCTCAAGAGCGCTGCGAGGATCTCCAGCCCTCGGCCCCCAGTGGACGATCCAGGAGGCCGGCCCCGGCGCGCTGAGAGCCCATGTTCGGTGCAGGACCGGTGAACCGTACCTAGAGAGACCCCGAACCGTCTGGCGGCGGCGGCCCGGCTGACACCGGACGCCACGGCTTGGGCGATGGCCTCTCGACGCTGCCGCCGTTGCTCATGCTCGAAGGACAGACCAAGGTCAGCGCAGGCGCGGTAAACCGTACTTCGGGTGACGCGAAACTGTCTGACGGCGGCGGATACGCTGCGACCGGATGCGACAGCCTGGGCGATTTTCTCACGGCGACGGCGCCGCTGTTCATGGGTTATCTGAGGCATAACTGGCCCCAAAAACGAAACTAAAGCGCTGGACGCAGGGCGGTCGCTGCCGCTAACAAGCAGAGTCAGGTTCGCTCCATCGTAGAAAGCTTCACGGCCAACGACCATGGGCACCGCGAATCATTGGCACCCTGGCCATGGTAGTGGCGTTCCGCACGAGGTCTGAGACTATCCATTACTCCGCCGGTTCGGCCCGGATCGTAATCAGGCCAATCAGTGGCCGATCCTTGCTCAATTGTATCTCGATGAGGCGCACCGGCATCGGCTCCTGCGTACGCCACAGCCCGCCCGCATTGAAAACCTCGCCCCGCTCGTCGTAGAACTCCTCCAGCGAGAGGCGAATGAGTTCGCCCGCCGCCATCAACTCAACATGCCGGACATATCGCTGATTGATCCAGAGATCGAAATCGCGGTAAGAGTGCGGTGTCGAGTTGATTATCTCAAGAGAGTTACCCTCGCGGAACACCTGAATGTCTACCGCTTCTGCCCGGTGCAGATCAGTCGGATACGGCCTCGTCGCCTTGGTCAGGTCGTATTGCAGCGCCTCACAACCAAGAGCAAGGGCCATGAGCACGAAAACCATGATGGAACTGCGATGGCACATGACAGGCAGGCCGCTCACCTCAGGTGCGATAGCTTACCAAATATGGCCAACCACGGATTCACGAGGCCCATCCCATGGGTCAGATCTCGACCGACTCGCTCAGCGACCGCAGTTCGTTGCGGATCTCGCGCAGACGCGCCAAGGCTGCGGGCGAGAAACCTTCGCGGACCCGTTCAGCCGGCCCCGCTCGGTGCCGATCTTCAGGGTCGCCCAGTCCCGCGTCGCGGTACCGTTTGAGCAGGCTGAGAATCTGGTCGCGAATTTCACGGGCGTTGGCAACGCCCCGCAACACACCCTGGTGTCCGCGGCGAAACGGTGACTCGCCCCGCTTGTCCCGCGACGCCGCCCCCGCGCCCCCGGCCGTCTCCACAACCAGGTTCGACAGGCCCAGGAGACGCTCCACCGGGCCCTGGAGAATCCTGAGGTTCTGTACGTTGGCGTAGGTGAACGTGGATTCGTGAATGAAGAGCGCCCCCTCCCGTATCCGCAGGCTGCGGTCCGTGACGATGTAGTACCGCATGTCGTAGTCGAGACGGATGAGAAAGTATTTGACGACCGTTGCGAGCACCGTGAACGCGAAAACAGCGTAGCCGAGCCCGAGTTCGAGCCATTCCCCATCCTTTGTGTGCCCGACAACAACGAACGCAATCTCGCCGATCAGGCCGACGGCAAAGCCAAACCCCCACACCAGCAGCTGGAGCTTCAGGAAATTCGGGGCGGCTCGAAAGATCTGCACCGACTCAGGCGAGCCGGCGGGGGGATCCGGCGGTCGCTTCGGGGCCTTGAGCAGATCCAGCAATCGATCTCTGAATCTCTTGTAGATCATTTGCCACCGGCCTCGAAGCGCTGGCGCAGGGACCGAATCTCGTCGCGGATTTCCGTCAGCAGTTCGAGGGCAACGCCGGCGTCGCCGGATACCTCTACGTCCGAGGTGTTCGTGTCGTCTGCCGCGGGCCCTGCTTGGGTTTCATCGAACCGCCCGCCGCGCATCTTCAAGTAGAGGAAGTCCCGCACCGCTTTGTACGCGGACACCCC
>JADFIM010000059.1 GCA_022566725.1 Planctomycetota bacterium | reverse complement strand
ACAAGATCGACGACCTCGGCCTGGCGATCGAACAGGGCCGTGAGGCCGTTAAACTCATCGAAGCGAAGCTCCCCTCGCAGCAGGACGTCGAGGTGATTCTTCAGGACATCTGGGAGCTGGCCAAGCTGAGGCGCCTCACGGTGAAGTCTATCAAGAGCGAAAGGCCGGTCCCGGCAGCTTTGTACATGGAGCAGCCGCTAAAGGTAATCATGGAAGGCGAGTTCGACGGGTTCTACGAATTCCTCCTGCAGCTGGAGAAACTACCGAGAATCACCCGCATCCATCGAATGAATCTGGAACGGCTTGCCGCACCAGGCCGGCCGGATCAGAGCGGCGGCGCCCCTGGCATGATGAAGGCTGAGTTTTCACTCAGCATCTATTTTGAACCTCGATCGAGAACGTCTGGCCACCTAGCGGAGCGAGCGCGATGAGCGACAACCACCTCAACAATTCCGATCAGATGGGATATGCCGGCGATACCGGCGGAGATCCGGGGGAGTCGGTCCCGGGGGAGCTTGGCGGTTTCAACGCCGATCCGGGCGTGGACGTACTCGCCAAGGAAGGATCGGCAAAGAAGCGGCGTACGGGCGCGCTCGTGCTAATACTCGTTGTCGGCTTGGCACTTGGCGGTTTGTTCGCCATGCACACCCTGGCCAAAGTGTCTGCTGCGGGCGATGGCAACACCGATACCGAAAAGACAATTGAGAACTTCCTCCGAACGGTGTCGGGCGATGATTCATCCAACCCAAGCACGAGCGGCAGTGATCTCGTCAACAAGCACCGCTCGGTCGTGGACGTACTTCATGACGACTACACCAGCCATCAGGTCGCCCTATCAAATGTGCAGCGCAATCCGTTCGTCCTGGTGCAACCTCGGGTGACTCCTGATACGCCGGCCGAGACGACGAGTCTGGAGACGAAACAAGCTGAACGGAAGGCCCAGATTGAGAATGCCGCCGGTCATCTGCGCCTCAAATCCATCATCATGGGTAGCCATCCTCTGGCCAATGTCAACGGTCGATTCGTTCGATTAGACGACATGATTATGGTCGAGAACGAGGGCATCGCGTTTCGCGTGGCGAAGATCTCCAGCGACACGATTACGCTGGTGGCCGAGGACACCGACCTCGAATTAACCGTCGAGACCGTCCTGTATCTGAAGCAAGACCGTTAGTCCTGAGAATTGCGGAGACGGTCGGCGAGGAGAAGACCGCGTGAGCAAGTTCGATCTGAATGATCTGCAAGCTGATCTCGACCCGGCGACCCCGGATGCCTCGCCGGAGTCTTCACCCGCGGTGTCACCCGATCCCCCAACCCGGGCGGGCCTCACCGACATTAGCCAGGGCGGGAACTTCCGCACCCAAGCTCCCCCAGGCGATGCCGGCCAGCGACGAAGTGGCGACACGGCAGCGCTGTCCGAGCTTTACACTCCGCAAGACGACACGCCGCGGAGTGATGAAGATCTCGGCGCGCAGCTTCTGGAAGGTGGGATCATCAACGCGGAACAGCTGGCCAATGCCCAGCGTGTGATAAAGCAGACGCCGGGGAAGAACATTGCTCAGGTTCTCAACGAGATGGGTGTTGACGAGGCTGCCACCCAGGAAGTGGTGGCGGAGCTAGCCCGCTTGCCCTTCGAGCGCGTGCAAAGCGATGGATCGGATGCCTATGACGAGAAGGCCCTGTATCGCCTCGGGGCAGAGTTCTGCAAGGCGAATCTAGTGCTCCCGCTTCGACGTGAAGGCACACGAATGGTCGTCGGCACCGCCAGCCCCCACGATGTGTTTCTGCTTGACGATGTCAAACGGAAGCTCGGCGTGACGTCCATCAGGCACGTCCTGGTGACCGGCGATGACATTCGGGGCATCGTCGAAACGCTCACCGAGGCCGAGGCGGAAGCCGAATCGTACGATGTCGATGAGATCCTCAGCGATGTGGACGTGGAGGAGGACGACGTCGAGGTTGTTCAAGAGGAGGCTCAGAGCGAGGATCTCGAGGAAGCCGAGTCGTCGCCGGTCGTTCGCCTCGTCAACCACATCATCCAGACCGCGATGAGAGAGGGCGCATCTGACATTCACATCGAGCCGGGCGAAAAGGCGCTGAAGGTTCGGTTCCGCATAGACGGCGTGCTCTTCGACATGATGAATCCGCCGAAGAAAATGCACGCGGCGATCACCTCGCGCATCAAGATCATGGCCAACCTTGATATCGCCGAGCGCCGGCTTCCCCAGGACGGCCGCATCCGCGTCACGGTTCTCGGCCGCAAGCTCGATCTGCGCGTTTCGACCATACCGACGCCGAATGGTGAGAAGACCGTGATGCGTATCCTCGACACGCGATCCATCAACGTGCCGCTCGAGGAGCTGGGGTTCTCAGAGGACACGCTGACCATCTGGAAGAATCAGGTCAGCCAGCCGCATGGAATCGTCCTCGTCACCGGACCCACCGGGTCTGGAAAGACCACCACGCTCTACGCGTCGATTCAACAAATGGATCTACGCAAGCTCAACATCTCGACCGTGGAAGATCCGGTGGAATACAACGTGGCCGGGATCACGCAGATTCAAACGCACGAAAAGATCGGCATGACCTTCGCGGCCGCCCTGCGGGCACTGTTGCGACAGGACCCCGATGTGATCATGCTGGGTGAAATCCGGGATATGGAGACCGCCACGATCGCGATTCAGGCTGCGCTGACCGGCCACCTGGTGCTCTCCACGCTGCACACCAACGACGCCCCCGCATCGATCACGCGACTGATCAACATCGGCATCGAGCCGTTCCTGGTCGCGGCGGCGGTCAATTCCGTGCTGGCGCAGCGATTGGTACGCCGTATCTGCAAGCACTGCACCGAAGAAGGTCCCGTCAAGCCCGAGATCGCTGAATTCCTGGAGCTGCATGGCATCTCCACCTCAAAGACCGTCACTGGCAAGGGATGCCAGCGCTGCCGTCAGACCGGCTACAGCGGACGACTCGGCCTCTACGAGTTGCTTCTGTTAGACGACTTCATCCGCGACGCCATCGCGCGTAACCCCAACGTGATTGAGTTTCGCCGACTCTGCTCTGAGCGCGGGATGGTGACCCTCCGCGAGGATGGGTTCAAGAAGGTCGCCGATGGCCAGTCCACGGTCGAAGAGATCCTGCGCGTCACCGAATCAACGATCTAGAGGAGGCTGGAGGATCGAAGCCGGTTGAGGCTTCGCGACGGCCACGCTCGGTTGACTTCACGGCCAGAACGCCGCGACGGTCAACACCAACCAAACCGCCATGGCAAGGCCCAGCTTGCTCATCGTGCCGATGACGCGACCGATCGTGGCGCCGATCGCAGGCTTGATCGACCCGGTGATTGTTGACCGCTCGGCGCTGAGCTCGCCAACGACTGCGCCGATGAACGTTCCCAGCACCGCTCCGACCAGGGGGCCGAAGACGGGGATGAAGAAGAGCATCGGCATGAAGACGAACACGCCGACAATTCCGCCGATCAGCGCCCCGATCATGCCCCGCCGGCTGCTGCCGGCCTTCTTCGCCCCCAGCGCCCCAGCGACGAACTCCACGATCTCCCCGATCACCGCCAGAAGCACGCACGCCCCGAGCACCCACCATCCGAACGTGTACTGATCTTCCAGCGGCAAATAGAACCGATCGCAATACTCGATGATCCCCGCCAAGGCGAGCATGATCCACACGCCCGGCAGTTGGAAGATCACCAGGACAATGCAGACCGCCCCGAGCAGCAAGAACATCGCAGCGACAACGTAGAGCAGCCAGTCCATATACCGGTATGTTCGGCGTTTTCTCGCAGGACTTCCACATTGAGCCGGCCGGGCCTCCGCTCCACCAGCCGATCAACCAAAGAGCTGTGGCCTTAGCGATCCACGACCATGATCTCGTCTAAGGGTTTGCGTTGCAGGTCCGGCACAACGCAATCCTCCGCTGGATAACCGACCGGGATGAGCAGATACGGGCGTTCGTAGTCTGGGCGCTTGAGAATCTTGGCCAGAAACTTCATCGGGCTGGGCGTATGGGTGAGGGTGGCAAGTCCCGCCAGATGTGCGGCGGCCAGCAGCATTCCCACGGCGATGCCCACGGATTCGTTGACGTAGTAAACCTGATCCGATCCGCTGTCCGGGCTGTCGTCCCTCATCAACTTGAACACAACGATCAGCCAGGGGGCGATTTCGAGAAACGGCTTCGCTTCATCGGTGCCGATCGCCCGCAGATCGCGTAGCCAGGCCTCGTTTGCCCGGCGGTAGTAGAACTCGCGTTCCTCGGCCTCGGCCGCGACGCGGATCTCCCGTTTGATGGCCGGATCCTGCACCGCCACAAACCGCCACGGCTGCTTGTTCGCCCCGCTGGGCGCGGTGCCGGCAGCCGCAATGATGTTCTCGATCGTTTCGCGACTCACCGGTCGATCTGAGAACGTACGAACAGAGCGGCGCAAGCTCAGAATCTCGTAGAACCGTCGAGCCGCTGCCTCCGATGATGCCTCGGGTGCGTATGGTGTGTATGCAACGAATCTGGGTATAGTCATGCTGGGTAAACTGGCCCGTCAGCCCAGCTGTGTCAACCGCCGCCGCCGATGCGAGGCGGAATAGCCTGGGCGGCAAGGTGAGGTCCGTGTCATGCGAACACTTGTCTGCCTGCTCATATTGCTTCCCGCCGCCGGGGCCTGGGGACAAAGCGACGACCCCGACAACGCTGCAACCTGGTACGCCAAGGCCATTCAGGCGTTCGAGTCGCTGCCGCCGCAGGTCCTCGACACGATCTACGCCTACGACTGGTCCAATCCTCACGCGGTCGTGACCGATGAGCTTCGCCTGGCGCTGGCCCAGGCCCAGCCGATCCTGCGAATGACCCGCAAGGGTTCGCGACGGGCCTACAGCGACTTTGCTCTCGACTATGGCCAGGGGTTTGAGCTTACACTCCCGCACTTGGGGCGACTGCGGAACATCACCCAATTGATGCGCACTGACGCGATCGTGCGTCTGTACGACGGCGACACCTCAGCGGCGGCGGCGGAAGTCGCCACGCTCTACCGTCTGGCCGGCCACATCGGCGAAGACCGCGTTGTGATCAGTTCGCTTGTCGGCAACGCGCTCTTTCGCGCGGCGGAGGGCATCACGCAGATCGGCTTTGACCGCGGGGCATTTACATCAGCGGATAGCGCCAAGCTGCTCCAGGCGATCAAGACGCTTGGCTCCAACGACCCTTTCGATTTCGTCGGGGCAATAGAGACAGAGAAGGACTTTGTGGTGGAGTGGCTGCGCGACAAGTACGCCGATCCCGCCGATCGCCTCCGGATGTTCGATCAGTTCGCCTCTGAGTCAGATGAATTGACGATGATAGCCGGGCTGGCGATGGTGGATCAGACCGAGTTTGAGGGGGCCCTGGATCAGGTCGAACGGTTGATGGATCGCGTGGTCGAGGTGTTCTCGATGAGTGATCCGGTCGAGGCGCAGTTCGAGCTACACCAAATCGCCAAAGAGATCCGGCGCGGCGATCACGGGCTGCTGGCGGTGATCCTGGTGCCGGCCTTCTCGAAGATCTACGAACGGATGATCCAGGGTGAGGAGCAGATCACCGAGCGGACCGCCCGTTTGGAGGCCATCATCTCGGGCGCCGCCACGCCCGCTGAACTCGCCAACGCTGCGGTGTGGTACCTGCGAGCGATCCAGATGCTCAACACGATTGAGCCGACCCGCCGGCAGCAGTTTCGCACTGTCGTGGCTGATCCCGGACAGCCGATCGGCGAGGAGCGGGCAGAGACTCTGAGCCAGGCGGAGGCTATTGTCGAGACGCTGCGCGCGGGTTCACAAAAGTCCCGTTGCGACTTCTCGATTGCCCGTCGCGGCCGACCCTCAGCCATCCCGAGCTATCTCCCCGGCATTCGCGAGGCGGTGCGTCTGCTACTGGCTGATGCCGTTCGCCTGTTGCAGCAACGTGAGACCGCCGCCGCCGCCGATCGCTTGGTGATCGGTTATCGAATGAGCGCCCATCTTGCCGGCGACAAGGTCATCACCGCCTCGCTGGTCTCACATGTGATGTTCACCGCCCTCGACGCCCTGGCCGGTTGGGCTCTGGCCCAAGATGCGTTCTCCGACACGCAGCGATCAGCGCTGCTTGGCGCGGTCGAGACGATGAGTCGAAAGGATCCCTTCGGATATATCGCCGGGATCACCAGCGCCCGCGAACAGGTCCACAAGTGGATTGTGTCCAGCGCCCCCCGAATCCCTGGCGAGGACACGCCGCGTGCCCGAGAGTTGGTCCGCGGTCTCGACGGGGATCAACTGCTGTACATGCTCATCGTCCGTGCTTCGCCTGCGGACGGCAGCAAGCCGGCGCAATCCAACTCGCGCGATTCACTGCGAGGGCTCGATGACGTGATCTCGCTGGAAAACCTGACCCTGGCTCTGACACAGGCCCAGGATCTTCGCCGTGCCATCGAGTCGGGGGCGTTCGACGGACTCTCCGACCGAGCGGTGCCTGAGATCGCAAATGTGCGCCAGCGTCTGGCCTCAGCCCGAGCGGACCTTCGCCGAAGTGTCTTCTCGTTGAAAACCAAGCCAACGCTGAAGTCTGCGCCTGCCAAGTGAAGCTGCACGCTCAGCGGACGAAGCGAAGTCTTGCGAAATCAGGAATCACGCCCCGACCGCCCTCGGTGACAGGGTACGGTGCCGGGAAATACACAACCCACGCCTTTCCCAGCAGCAGCTTCCGATTCACCACGAAAGGGCTGTCGTCGATCTGCTGAGCGACCAACGGGTGTGGGCTGCCCCAGAGCCGCGAGTCGGAGGAGGCCGGACTGTTGTCGCCAAGCATGTAGAAATGATCCGGCCCGAGGATGGCAAGGTTGTCCGGGTGCGTGCCGAATGCAGGTCCTCGAATCTGAGGGTCGTTCTTTTGTTTCGTCGGGTCAAGCCTCTCCGGACGGTAGTACAAATCACGATCTACCTGGACGCGGTGCAAAGTGACCGGCGAGCCCCGGAAATCCCAGCGCAGCAATGGCGCCGTCGGCATGATGGTTGGCAACTTCCCTACCACGGTCTCGTAGGCTCGGCCATAGGCGAGCTCCAGGCGCCGCCTCGGCGGCCAGGAATATTCGCAATAGGCAACGCGATTGCCATCGACATAGATGGCCATCGATTGATCAACGTGCCAGAACTCGACATTGAAGACTTGGCCGGGCTTCGGCGCGACGATCAGCCCGCTGTCCTGTACCCATTCGTCGGACTCGTCAAGCGGCCGCATTCGCACGACGGCCTCGTACATTGCTTCGTCATACGGCGTCAGGACGAATTGGAAGAGATGGCCTCGGGTCTCGAGCTCCAGTGTCGTTTCCAGCCCAGCTTGATCGGGCAAGATGGCTGCTGTGACGCGCAGGTCGCTCACGGGATAGAGCCGCGAGCCGCGAGATGACAGCATGTTGTACGGCACCCAATCGTCCAGTGCGATCTGCTGGAGGCTCCACTGCAGGGTCGAGGGCTCAACCGTATCGCATCGATAGCCTCTACTGCCGGTTGTCTTCCAATTCTCACCGAACCAGGGCGCCGCGTAGCGGCCTGGAAGCCGCTCGCGATGGATCGGGATGTAGTCGCTGTGGTGCACCGGCTGCCAGGCAGCCCGCTGAACGTGCAAAGGCTTGCGCTTGATCTCGTAGGCGTCGAAGTTGTCCGGATCGTCGGCCGATCCCACGAAGAGATCACCATCCACCAGCCAGATCGCCTCGTTGGGCAGGCCGATCAGCCGCTTGATGTAGTTCTCCGCATCGCCATCCGGGTCGGTTGGGTTCTTGAAAACCACCACGTCGAATCGCTGCGGTTCAGCGAACGGGTACAAGCACTTGAGCACCAGAATGCGGTCGCCCATTCTTGGACGGTGAGCACTGATGTTGATGCTGTCGAGCGGATAGTTCCTCCCGAGCATTGGATCGTAACCGGTCCGTATGTTCCGCCTTCCTCTTCTTGTATCAACGGGATAGGTCACCCCTGTCTGGTCGGAATGCAGCAGCAGGTGTCGGCCCATGAGGGTTGGAGCCATCGAGCCGGTCGGGATGACGAAGCCCTCTGTGACGAATCCACGGAAGGTCATCGCCAGCACGAACGCGACGATCAGCGACTGAACGGTCTCCACTGCCGACCCCTGGTGCCGATGTTCTGAGGAGAGCCGTGTGTCTGACATCACTTGATGGTACGAGAATCCACCTCGCCGGGGCGGGTTGATACGGCCAAGCATGAACCGGCAGGAGGCGTCTGGGCGCATGCCGGCAAGGGGACCCCAAGCTCGCGGCGGATGTGGGTGGCGCTACGGCGTGCCGGTTGGCCCGGAGCCGCGGCGTCGCCGGCGCCGGCGGCGGCGCTTGGGCTTGGCTGTGCTGCCGACATCGTCGGCTAGCGGGGACCCTGGCTGTGAACCTTCCTTCGTCTCGCTTCGCCGGCGGAAGGCGTCCTGCTGCTGCGTCGTGGTTCGCCCACGCCCTTGACGACGGCGCCTGGTTCGCTTCTGGTCGTCGGTCCGCTTGTCCACCTCCGCCACGGAAAGGCCTCGCAGCGGATCGGCCTCTTGATCCGATTCGAGGGGTTTCTCATCGGCGGCCGGCCGGGGGCACTGGTCGGGATCTATCAGCTCCTCCACGGGAACCGCGATCTCCCGGTCGTCATGCTCCAGCCGCACCAACACAAGTTGCACGAGGATCTTGCTGTCCACAACAACGCCCGGGCCCTCGCTGGTACCCACTCGGGCGTTGCGGTGCGGAAGGTTGGCCTTGAGTTCCTTGTATGTCTGATCCTCGTAGCGAAGACAACACATCAGCCGGCCACACCGGCCGGAGATCTTCAGCGGGTCCAGCGTGGCCTTTTGCTCTTTGGCCAACCTCATTGACACGGGCTTGAGCACCTTCAGGAAGTTCTTGCAACAACAGTGCTGGCCGCACCGCTCATAGTCGGCCACCAGCCGGGCCTCATCCCGAGCCCCCACCTGGCGCATCTCGATTCGCGTTCTAAACGCCCCCGCCAGCTGCCTCACCAGCTCGCGAAAATCCACCCGCTCCTGGGCCATGAAGTAAAACGTCAGCAGCTCTTCGCCGAGGATCAGCTCAACCTCGACGAGCTTCATGGGCAGCGCTAGCTCATTGATGAGCGACTTGCACCTCTTGATGTACTCCGCCTTCTTCGATTCCAGCGCCGATTGTTTGTTGAGGTCCTCAATCGTGGCCAAGCGGAGGATGCGCCCCTGGGTATGAAACGGGAAGTCCCGACCGCCGGAGTTCTCAACAAACTCCATCATTTCCTGGCGGGTGACGGACTTGGAGCAGCCGGCGTTCTCGCAGGTGGTGGTGAGCATCTCCACGAGCTCGGTCCCACGGTGGGTGCGGGCCACCAGCTTGGAGCCGCAGCCGGGTTTTGCATCACCGCCGTAGGGAAACTCCGCCACCAGCTTCATGGCACCGAACTTGACGACGATCGTCTTGGGCGGCTCCAGCCGCGCATAGATCTCCTCGTCCGTCATCGCGTCGCGATGGCGAGGATCGGCGTCCGCCTCAAAGACGGGCAGCGGAAAGATCGACATGCACGGTGCTCATCGCGTCCGGCAGCGCGATTGCGTCGCGCCGCCGGCAAGGCAGTCTCGATCTGTCGTCAGGCCTTTGTTTCCCAATCACCGTCGCCCCCTGACCAGGCGCCGGCTCCATACGCGATGATGGCATTAGTCTAGCCGCCCGAAGCCGGGTCTGACGAGTCCGCCGTGAAGCCGGGTCTGACGAGCGACCGCAGGGAGCGAGGAAGACCCGGGTGTTGACCGCTTGATGCCCCCTCCACCCGGACCTTCCTCGTCCCGACAAATCGGGCCTCGTCAGGTCCGGCTTCAGTCAGCATTGTCGGGTAGATGCCCGGACATCGGACCCGCACGCCGTCCTCCGCCGCTCTGTGCGTGCGCGGATGAAATCGCCGCCCGTGCAGTTGCTGGCCAAATCGAATCCACTGGGATGTGAAAGAAGACCTCCAACGACCACAAGAATGTTTGGGTGAGAAAGAGCGAGCGTTGTTTGACTGATCCTTCATCTGGGGTAGTGTCTGCGTCGGAGCACGGAGTGCCGTCCATGAGCTTCGAAGCCTCGGTTACCCCTCAGCGGCTGCGCAGCTGCCCGCATTGCGGGCTGGTGCAGACGATGCCGGGCGTGCCGGGGGGAATGCGGGCCTGCTGTGCTCGCTGCGGCAGCACCCTGCGAACCCCAGCCAAGCGCCTGGCCGGTAACAGCCGCACCGCCGCCATTGCCACCGCGGCCCTCATTCTCTATCCACTGGCGGTGACCTTACCGTTCATCCGAATCGAGAAGTTCGGTCACGCGCATGAAGCGAGCATCATTGAAGGTGTCAGCACCTTACTGAGCCGTGGCCATATCATCGTTGGGCTGGTCGTGCTGCTTTGCTCAATGGTGTTTCCGGTGCTGAAGCTGGCGGCGTTGGTCGTTCTCTCCATGGGCGGGTCGGCGCTGCGACGCCATCATCGGGCCCTGACGTACCGCATGGTCGAGTGGGCGGGTCGATGGGGCATGCTCGACGTGTTGTTGGTGGCCATCCTCGTAGCGGTGCTCAAGCTCGGCGACTTGGTGGAGGTGAGCGTCGGGCCGGCGGCGCTGGCGTTTACCTCCTGCGTGGCGCTGAGCTTGGTCGCTGCGGCGTCTTTCGATCCCCATCGTCTTTGGGAGCCGCAACCATGACGGATTCACAGCAAGATGGCCACGAGATCTCCGAGCGACGCGGCCAGCACGAGCGGGCAGGCGCCCCAAGCGTCGCCGGCCAGTCGATTCCAAAGGCGGTGCTGAAACCGCGACGGCGTGTTTCGGCCGCGTGGCTGGTGCCGGCGTTGGCACTGCTGTTCGCCGGCTGGCTTGCCTATCAAGCCTGGTCGCTACGGGGCGTGACCGTGACGGTGCAGTTGCCTGAGGGCTTCGGGCTCGAACCGGGCGATGAAGTGCGATATCGCGGCATTAAAGTCGGCGAAGTGCGTCGGGTGGAGTTGGCTGAAGGTCTCGATGGCATACGGATCACCGCGGCTCTCCATACCGAGGCGGACCGACTGGCATGCTCGGGCAGCCGGTACTGGGTCGTTCGTCCCCAACTGGGTCTGGCCGGGGTAGCGGGCCTGGAGACGCTCATCGGGCCCCGCTACCTGGCGGTGCTGCCCGGCGACGGGCCCCGCAGGCGCCACTTCGTAGGCCTTGCCGACCCGCCAGTGGTACACACTGTTCAGCCGGGCGATCTGGAGATCATCCTCCAAGCCAACCAGCAGGGCAGCCTCCGACGCGGGGCCTCGGTGACCTACCGACAGGTCCAAGTGGGCACGGTGCTGTCAGTGGGCTTGGCCAGCGATGGCGGTGCCATTGAGGCGCGAGTGCACATCGGCAAGGCGTACACACAGCTGATTCGGCAGCACACCCGCTTCTGGGACACAGGCGGCGTCGAGGCGAAGCTCGGCCTGGGGGGGCTCTCGCTTCAAGTGCGATCGTTGGAAACGCTCTTGAGGGGCTCTGTGGCCCTGGCGACGCCTCCGGAGGCCGGAGACGTTGTTCGCACCGGCCACAGATTCCCCTTTGAGGCCGATCCGCCGGAGGATTGGCTCAAGTGGCAGCCGTTGACGGTCATTGGCAGCTCGATGTTGCCGCCCGGGGCGCCGCTTCCAAACCCCCTGCGGGCCACGATTGGTTGGACGCAGGGCTGGTGGATCGGCCGCGAGCGCTCGCGCCAGGGGTGGGTCCTGCAGATCACGCAGGGGTTGATCGGTCCGGCTGATCTGCTTCGGCCAAATGAGGATGCCGATCGCGAGACGATCGTGCTGGAGGTTGCCGGCACTGAGCTGCCGCTGGATGCCGAACCAATCTGGGAGTATGGCGGCTTGGCGGTGATTGGTGCGCAGGTGGCGGCGGCAAGCTGGCCATCGGACCGGCTGCGTTCGGCGCGGGAGCCCGAGGATTGTCTTGCGGTCGGGGACCCCACCGCGACACCGCTGCCGTTGGCCGCCGCCCGCCTCACGCAGCAGCAGGACCTCTGGGCGGTTGACCCGGCGGTAACTGTGGATGACTCCTGGCACGGGGCCTGTGTGGTAGCCCGCGCTGATGGATATTTGGTTGGGCTACTCTTGGTGGAAAAGGGAACGGTGAAAGTCGCCCTGTTGCCGCATCCCGACTCCTTCG
>JADFIM010000058.1 GCA_022566725.1 Planctomycetota bacterium | reverse complement strand
ATGGTGCGGCGGGGCAAGCCCGCCCGCGAAACGATCCTCTTCGTGAATCAGCTCACCACCATTCTCGATCATGTTCCGCCGGCGCTATTGGTGATCTTCCGCTTCGGAGGGCTGATGATCTACGGTCCGGTGTTCGGCGCCTCGGTGATCCCGGTGCGGGTGAAGGTGTTTCTGTCGTTCATCCTCGGATTGGCGGTGTACCCGGTCATCTATCGCCTGCATCTTGCCGGCGCGCCGCTGGAGCTGAATCTCTGGTCGCTCATCCCCATGATTTCGTTGGAGCTGCTGATCGGGTTGATCCTCGGCTTCCTGGCCAGCCTGCCGTTGGTCGCGGTGCAGATCGGCGGGTTGATCATGAGCCAGCAGATGGGCCTGGGCTTCGCCCGCTTTTTCAACCCGACCATCGACGACGAAGCGGCCGTGCTCGGCCAGATTCTGTTCTTTGCGACGCTGGCGGGGTTTCTGCTGATCGGCGGCCACGAGGCGATGGTTCTGGCGGTGCTGCACAGTTTTCAACATATCCCGCTGGGCGGGCTTGTTCCCGATCTGAACCTGGTGTCGCTGCTCACCGGGATGCTCACCTCGGCCTTTGAGCTTGCTCTGCGCGTCGCGGCCCCGCTGCTTGCGCTGATCTTCCTGGAAACCGCGGCGATGGGATTTATCGCCAAGACCGTGCCGCAGATGAACATTCTGAGTCTGGGATTCCCGGTGCGCATCCTTGCGGGCTTGCTGATCGTCTGCCTTGGTCTGGTCGTGATCGACGAGGTGGTGATGGAGGGAATCGACGAGACGTTGAACCTGATGTTTGAGTGGATCGAGACGCAATAGCCGCAGGCTGACAGCCCGCGCACCCTCGGGCGTCAAGCCTCAAGCCTTATAGACGGAATCAACCATGGCCGAGGATTTGGGCGAGCGCTCGGAGGAGGCGACGCCAAAGCGGCGCCTAGAGGCCCGTGAGGAAGGCAATGTGGCACGCAGCCAGGACCTGGCCGGCGGCCTGCTGTTGCTCGCGGCAACTGTCATCCTCTGGGCGGCGGTGTGGCCGATGTTCGGCCGATTCAAGACTGTGCTCGAAGCAGTTCTTGGAGGCGATACGCTGGGCAACCCGGTTGATCCGGCCCAAGCGATGACGGTGGTGGAGTACGTGGCGGCGGCGGGGGCCCGAATCGCTCTTCCGCTGCTGCTGATCACTGCCGCGGTCGCATTCCTGACCCACTTCTCGCAGGTCGGCTGGCTCTTTGCGCCAAAGGCGGTCATGCCCAAGCTCAGCAAGCTGAACCCGATGACCGGCCTGAAGCGCATCTTCGGCATCTCCGGCCTGGTCAAGGTTTCGTTGGATACGCTCAAAGTTGCCCTGGTGATCACCATCGCGGTGGTGACGATGATGCAGTATCGCGAACAGATCGTGGTGCTGCCCTACCTCAGCGTCATGCAGTGCCTTGCCGAGAGCGCGAAGATGATGCTTGATCTGGCGTTGCGGCTGATCGGGATCCTCCTGATTCTGGGTGTGTTCGATTTGCTCTTTCAGCGATGGAAGCACAAACAGGATCTGAAGATGACCAAGCACCAGGTCAAGGATGAGCTGAAGCAGACCGAGGGCGATCCGGAGACCAAACGCAGGCGCATGCGAATGCAGCAGCAGATTGCGATGCAGCGGGTCGCATCGGCCGTTCCCAAGGCTGATGTGGTGGTCACGAACCCCGAACACGTATCCGTGGCCATCCAGTACGACGCCCAGCGGATGAACGCCCCGACGGTGATCGCCAAGGGGGCGGACTACCTGGCCCTGCGCATTCGCCAGATCGCGCTTCTTCGGGGCATCCCGGTCGTACAGCGCCCCCCTCTGGCCAGAGCCCTATACCGCCAGGTGGATGTGGGACAGGAGGTCCCTCCTGACTTCTACAAGGCGGTGGCCGAGATCCTGGCCTTTGTCTATCAACTCAACAACAGGATGGCTGGATGAGGAAGCCACCACTGCAAGTTGATCCGCTGTCTAGCCGTTGCTCCAAGAGCGACGCGCGGGTCTGCGACCCGCGGCTAAACGGACGCGGCTATCACGGAGGCGGAGCGTGATGGCGAAGCCCCTACCGATTGCGGGCATGCCGGTCGTGTTCTATTGGGTGGCGAAGTTCAAGCACCTGCTGGTGCCGTTGTCGTTCCTGGGGTTGGTGATCGTCTTGTTGGTGCCGATGCCGCCGGCGATGATGGACCTGCTCATCTTGGCCAACATCTCGCTCGCGGTCGTCATAATGCTGACGACGATCTATATGCTTCGCCCGCTGGACTTCAGTGTCTTCCCGTCATTGTTACTGGCCACCACGTTGTTTCGGCTGGTTCTCAACATTGCATCCACGCGTCTGATCCTGACCGCCGATGCGGACAGTCCCGAGCAGGCGACCGCCGTGGCCGGCCGCGTGATCGAGGCGTTCGGGCATTTCGTGGCTGGCGATTCGATCATCGTCGGAGCGATCATTTTCATCATCCTGGTGGTGGTGCAATTCGTGGTGATCACCAAAGGGGCGACGAGAATGTCGGAGGTGGCGGCCCGGTTCACCCTGGACGCGATGCCCGGCAAGCAGATGGCCATCGACGCGGACCTGTCGGCCGGATTGATCGACGAGGCCGAGGCCAGACAGCGCCGCGACGAGGTCATGCGCGAAGCTGATTTTTACGGGGCCATGGACGGGGCGAGCAAGTTTGTGCGCGGCGACGCCATCGCCGGCATCATCATTACCCTGGTCAACCTCGCCGGCGGGTTCGCCATCGGGGCGCTTGAGAAGGGCTGGACCATGGCCGAATCGCTCAGCGTCTTCACCCGGCTGACCATCGGCGACGGCCTGGTCTCGCAGATCCCGGCGTTCATCATCGCGATCGCGGCCGGGTTGATCGTGGCCCGGACCAGCGACAAGGCGACGATCGGCGATGAGATCCCGAGCCAATTGACCTCCCAACCGATGGCGCTATATCTGATCGCAGGGTTTCTCGGGGTGCTGGCGTTCACACCGCTGCCTTCGACGCCGCTTCTCGGTGCAGGGCTGCTGATCGGCACTTTGGCGTGGTCGATTGGATACATCGACCGAAAGGGCACAGTGCTGCTCGAGGCCGAGGCACGTGCGGAAGCCGCCAAGACCCCGCCCCAGCAGCCGCCGGTGGAAGAGCTGCTGCACGTGGACACCCTGGAGATCGAGATCGGCTACGGCCTGGTCCCGTTGGTGGACAAGGCACGCGGCGGGGACCTGCTGGATCGAATCGCGATGGTCCGGCGTCAACTGGCCGCGGAGATCGGCCTGGTGGTCCCTCCCGTGCGAATTCGCGACAACGTGCAGCTTGAGGCCAACGACTATCACATCAAGCTCCGCGGGGCAGTGATCGGCGAGGGCACGGTCTATCCCAACCTGCTCATGGCCATGGACTCCGGTCTGGCCACGGGCAAGGTGGAAGGGATTTCGGGCAAAGAGCCGGCGTTCGGCCTGGATGCGATCTGGATCGAGCCGGCGCTGAAGCCGCGGGCCGAGACCATGAACTACACCGTCGTCGATGCCGCCAGTGTTCTCACCACACACCTCACCGAGCTGCTCAAACGGCACGCCGATGAGATCCTCAGCCGCGAAGAGGTCAACCACCTCATCGAACAGTTGAAGTCCAAATCGCCCAAGCTCGTGGAGGAGATCATTCCAGGGGTCGTCAAGCCCGGCGAGCTGCAAAAAGTGCTTCAGAATCTGCTGCGGGAGCGCATCGCAATCCGGGACCTCGAAGCGATCGTCGAGACGCTGGGCGATTGGGCCCCGCACACCAAAGATCTTGATGTCTTGACTGAGTACGTACGCAATACCTTGCGTCGGACCATCTCGAACCAGCATTCGGAAACCAACGAGCAGGGCCAAGCTCGGTTGTATTGCGTGACGATGGACCCCTCGATCGAGGATGTGATCAACGGCTACGTTGATCGGGGTCCAAGCGGCACAACGATGTCGATGCCGCCGGAGGTTTCCAACCGCATTGCGGGTGCTGTCCGCAGGACTGCTGAGCCCCTACTGGCTGCGGGGCATCAACTTACGGTTCTCACCTCTCCCACTGTTCGTGCACAGCTCAAGCAGATCCTTTGCGGGCATCTTCCCAATGTTTCGGTTTTGTCGTACAACGAAGTGGTGAAAGACCTCGACGTGGAGTCGATGGGTTTGGTACAATTCGAGGAGCCCGTCGGCGTAGGCGCTGCATAGGACGCAGCGCAGTAAGCGCCGGCGCCTGACGATATCGCGTTAGGCCACTGCCAGGGAGGGCAATCAATGGGCGTCAAGACGTATCAGGCGTACGAAATGGCCGAAGCGCTGGCTGCGGCCAAGCGCGACCTCGGCGCGGATGCGGTGATTCTCGAGACCCGAACCTTCAAGCGTGGCGGGCTTCTGGGAATCGGTCGCAAGACCATCTTCGAGCTTACCGCCACCACCGCTGATCGTGCAGAGCTGTCGCACGCGCGAAGTTCGGGTCGATTGCCTCGGCCTGTGAGCAAGGCGGCAGGTGAGGCTTATGGGCGCAGCGTTCGGCGGGCGTCAACGTCCTCGAAGCTTGCGAAGGAATCCGTCGGTAAATCGCGTGAATCCCAAGGCATCCGCGCCCGGCGGCTTGCACAGACCATGGTCGAAACTCGCGAGCGTCTTCAACAGAGTTCCGACGTTGCGCGTTTCAGGTCATCGGACCAGAAGGCGTCGCCATCGGAGTCGCTGATCGCTGAGGTTGCCGGCCGTCCTCCGGAGACGGCGAAGGAGTCACGTAAGCCCAGATCACGGCTTGAGCCGGCGGAACCACCATCAAGTCCTCCCCGGGATCGCAAGGTCTCAAAGTTGCCGCTGCCTCCTCGCCATGCGGACAAAGGCCTGCGGGCCCCGGTGGCCCGTCGGTTCATTCTCACGCCCGCCGACGCGGCGCCCAGCAACGCTGCGACGGCGGTCGCGCACCCCTTGCAGCAGCAGGAATCGCTGCCCCAGCGCGAAACACACGCCGGGAGCCCGTGGAATTGTTTGTAGAAGACAACCCATCGCGTGTTGAGCGAGCCGCTGGCCCCACCAGCGCCACGATGCAGCGGGAGCTGGATGCAATCAAGACCATGGTCGGTCAAGTCCTTCAGCGACAAACGCTTGGGCGAGCAACCGTCACACGGGCGATGCCCGCGAAGCTCTTCGACATCTATATGGCGTTGCTCGGACAGGACCTGTCGGAGGAATTGGCTGACCGGCTCATCAGCGATGTGCGCGACGAGCTGGATGGCGAAGCCTGTGAGGACGAATCGGCCGTGCGCGAACGCGTATTGCATCATCTGGCTGCGCTGATCGGTGTGGTGGAGCCTGATGTTGCGCCTCGCAGGGCGGATCAGCGCCCGTTGACGATCGCTGTGATCGGGCCGACCGGCGTGGGCAAGACGACCACGCTGGCCAAGCTTGCCGCACTATTCAAGTTGCGCCATCACCGGAAGGTCGGCCTGGTGACGTGTGATACCTACCGCATCGCGGCGGTCGATCAGCTTCGCACCTACGCGAATATCATCGGTCTACCGCTCAAGATTGCGCTGACACCGTCTGAAATGGCCCAGGCCGTCCATTCTCTTAGCGACTGCGAGGTGATCTTCATCGATACCGCCGGTCGGGGCCAAAACGACCACGGCCGGATCGACGAGCTCCGGCGGTGTTTGGAGGCCGCGGAGCCGCATGAGGTGCATCTGGTGCTTTCCAGCACCTCCAGCGAAGGTGTGTTGCTTCGGGAAGCCGAGGCGTTCGATGCGGTGGGACCCGATCGGATCGTCCTCACCAAACTCGATGAAGCGGTGAGCTTCGGCGTGCTCATCAACGTGATACACAAGGTGGACAAGAAGTTGAGCTTCATCACGACCGGCCAGGAGGTCCCGGAGCATATTGAGGTCGGCCAAGCACGGCGTCTCGCCGAGCTGGTGTTAGGAGCCGAGGTCCACAAGTGAACGACCAGGCGACGAAATTGCGGAATCTGGTGCAGCGGAGCGCAAGCCCGCTGACGGGCATGATTGTTCCATCAGCGGTTCGCGATCGATCGTCCAACTCGTCGCGAAAGGTGGCGAGTCACGGCAGGGCTGTGTCAGGATTCGGCCTGCGAAGGGGCCAACCGCCGCGACGGCGCATGCCCAGCAAGCTTGCCCGGGCCATCGCGGTGACATCGGGAAAGGGCGGCGTCGGCAAGACCAATCTCGCGGTGAACCTGGCCGTATGCCTTGCCCGGCTGGGGCAGCGGGTCTGCTTGCTGGACGCCGATTTGGGTCTGGCCAATGCTGATGTGCTGTGCAACCTGACGCCGCGGCTGACACTGGAGCATGTGGTGTGCGGGCAGTGCCGTCTGGCCGAGGCTGTGCTGGCGGCTCCGGGCGGCTTCTGTTTGATTCCCGGCGCCAGTGGGGTGGCCCGATTGGCCGATCTGGACCGCGAATCCCGCCGAGCACTGCTTGAGCAACTGGTGGCTCTGGAGCGAGCGGCCGACACCGTGATCATCGACACCGCCGCCGGGGTGACCGCCAACGTCCTCGCGTTCGTCGCCGCAGCCCAGCGGGTGCTCGTAACCACCACGCCCGAGCCGACCGCGATGACGGATGGATACGGGATTATCAAGGCTTTGGTCTCCAAGGCTGCAGCCGCGCGGATCGAGCTGGTGGTCAACATGGTCGGCTCAGAAGCCCAGGGCGAGGCCGTCTTTGGACGAATGAACCGGGTGAGTCGGACATTCCTGAATCGGTCGTTAGAGTTTGCGGGGTCCGTCCCAATGGATCCAGCGGTGCGTGAGGCGGTGCAGCAGCGGGTGCCCTTTGTGTTGTATGCGCCACAGAGTCCGGCCACGGCAGCGATGCACCGGCTGGCCCGTCGAATCGCCGGCCTGGAAGAGCCGCCCAACGGCCAAGGCTTCTTTTCGCGATTGACTGCGTGGTTTGCCACCAGCCAAGACAAGAGTCATTGTGTCGGTTGATATTGATTGGCGATTATGATGTGTCGATACCAACAGATTGTCCAGAGTCCATGTGATGACGCCCCTGGGCAGGCTCTCCAAAGGAGAAGACCCCGATGACCGGCGTGCTGAGCAACGTCCTCGCCGGATGCTTCGCCATGGCTGCGTTTGCGGTGGCGATCCTGGCCGGTCTGGCCGGAGGCAATAGCCCGGCTTCGATCCTGCTGAGAGCCTTGATCGCGATGATCGTGTGCTATCCGGTGGGGTTGATGATCGGATTGGCCGTTCAGCGTGTCGTTTCCGATCAACTTGAGGCGCAGCAGAAGGCATACGACGATGCGGATGAGTCGGAGCCCGCGGAAGCGTCGGCAACCGAACAAAGCCCAGAGACCGCAGAGGATGCCGAGGATGTGATCGTAGTTTGACGTCCGGCTTGTGTCCGGTAGCCGTCGTGATGTATATTGAAGAGGTGTTCTGCTAGGGAGTGGCAGAACGGCTGAAAAGCCAAGGTCAAGGAGCCGACCGATGCCGAAGACAAAAACGAAGCCCTCCACGGCGAGTCGTAAGAAGACGATCGCTTACCCCGCCGCCAGAACTTCCACCTCGCTGCAAGAGACGCCGGTCGAGGAAGTCTGGCGAAGCTACAAGAAAGCCGGGTCGGATGAACTCCGAAACTACCTGATCGAACATTACCTCCACCTCGTCAAGAGCACCGCAGAGCGGATGCACATGCGCTTGCCCGGGGAGGTCGATGTTGAGGACCTCATGTCGGCCGGCTTGTTCGGGCTGATGGACGCGATCGATGCGTTCGACCTTGAACGGGGCGTGAAGTTCGAGACATACTGCACGCAGCGAGTCCGAGGGGCGATCTTCGATGAGCTTCGGGCCATGGACTGGGTGCCTCGCCTGGTTCGTTCACGTACCGCCAAGATCGAGCGGGCGCGCAAGGCTCTGGAGATGGAGATGGGCCGGCAACCTACTGACCAGGAGGTGTGCAAGCAGCTGAAGGTGTCCAGGGCGGAGTACAAGAAGCTGCAGAAAGATTCCAAGCCGGTCAACGTTGTGTCGCTGAACCGCAAGTGGTTCGAAACCGATTCGAGCAAAGATATTCGTGAGATCGATGTGATCCAGGACAATCGCCAGGAGGACCCGATTACTGCGCTGCACAAGCGTGATCTCAAGCTGCTGATGACCAAGGGGCTGTCGCGGGCCGAGCGACTCATCGTCATTCTCTACTACTACGAGGAGATGACGATGAAAGAGATCGGCATGACGCTGGACCTCTCCGAATCGCGCGTCAGTCAGATGCACAGCTCGATCCTGGCTCGGCTCCAGGCGCAGATGCAGTATCGGGCCAAGGAGTTCTGAACGAACAGCTCACTAGGGTCGTGTAGGTGGGCTTCTTCGGACCCCTGGGCAACAAGGCTGTAGAAGCCTCGGGGCCCCGGAGCTTTCGGGATGCTGCGGCTGGCGGTTCGCCCGCCAATGGTTGTCCGTTGTCACTCTACGACGCTTGACTGAGCCGCACAGACGGCCGATATCCATGTGGCATCCTGCGTGCCACACCGGTGGTTGAATATCGGTTCGCCCCAACGGGTTGGGACCGGAGGTCATGGCATGTCCCCGACGAGTGGACTGAGGGTCCGACAACACCAGCGCCACGAGATTGAGCTGCCGGTCGAGTTCGTGGTCTGTGAAGAGCATCGCAACCAGGTGCGGTTCAGCGCGTCGTCGGGGGCCGTGGATCACCACACCGTGCGCGGCAGGTCCATTGATGTGAGCCCCGGCGGCATCGGGATCGTGTGCCGGCAGTTCATTCCGCGAATGTGTGAAGGATCGCTTCGATTGCTCAACCCCACGCCGGTAGGTACCAGCAGCGATGGTACGCCGATTCTTGACGTTGCCTTCGAACATCGGGTGAAGGTCCGCCGCGTATGGATGGACGGCCGCGAGCCGACGTATCTGGTCGGTCTGGCCTTCACCGATCCCGAAACCGTCGATCCAAATATCGGGGATCGCATCTCACTATTAGCCAAGCGGATGAATGCTGAGGCCCCTCGGAACTCGCCACGATCGGGAGAACCTGATGTCTAATCAGGATGTTTTTCTCGAAGGGGCGCTTCTGGAGGAGGGGCGGATCAACCGCATCCAGTTGGAGGCTGCGCGCCGCTACTGCATCGAGCAAGAGGTGGACCTGGTCGATGCGCTGATTCTCACCGAGGCCATCAGCAGCCACGATATCGCTCTGGCCAAGGCGGGCATTTGCGAAGCCCCGTTTGTTGATCTGGCTGAGTACGAGGCGTGCTTTGCGAACACCCGCCTTGTCCCTCGGGCAGTGGCGGAGCGCTACGACGTGTTTCCGCTGTTCCTCATCGACGACGTTCTCACATTGGCGATGGACGATCCGCTGAACCTTGAGGCGATGGATCAGGTTCGGCAGTTCGCCAGGTGCGAGATCGACGCGGTGTTGTGCGATCGCGAGCGGCTTCGGCCGCTCATCGCCCGAGCATACAGCCTCAGCCACGCTCAGGATGCGAATGTCGAAGCTCAGCCGCCGGAGGCCGAGATCCACGCTGCCCAATACGATCCCGCTCATCCGGTGGTGGCGGCGGTCAACCAGCTCTTGGCCGACGCCGCCGATGAGAGCGCGAGCGATGTGCACATCAACCCCGATGAGTATGACCTGCGGCTGCGATACCGTATAGACGGCGTGCTTCAAGAGCGCCAGGGCCCGCCGCTGTCCATGCACGCGGGCATTGTCCAGCGCCTCAAAGTCATGGCCAACCTTGATCTGACGCAGACTCGCCGGCCGCAGGATGGAAAGTTCCGCTTCGCTCACGACGGCGTTCAGATCGATGTGCGCGTCTCGACGATTCCCACGGTCTGCGGCGAGAACGTCGTGTTGCGGCTGTTGTCGAGTTCGCAGGCGATTGTCGATTTCCACGAACTGGGCGTCCCCGCCCGCATGGCCAGCGATCTTGAAGAGCTCATCGGCCGGCCGTACGGGATGCTGCTGGTGACCGGCCCGACCGGATGCGGCAAGACGACCACCCTTTACTCGGTCTTGGACAAGCTTAACGATCCATCTCGCAACATTATGACCATTGAGGATCCTGTGGAGATTCGTCTCCCGTACGTGCGGCAGATCCAGGTGCACCATGAGATCGGGTTCACGTTTGCACCCGCGTTGAGATCGATTCTCCGACAGGACCCTGATGTGGTTCTGGTCGGCGAGATCCGTGATAACGAGACGGCCACCATTGCTCTGCAGGCGGCCTTGACCGGGCACATGGTCCTTTCCACGCTGCATACCAACGATGCGCCCGGCGCCGTGGCCCGACTGCGCGACTACGGCCTGCCCTCGTTCGTCATCAACTCCGCGGTTCTGGGTGTGGTGGCTCAGCGCCTGGTGCGCAGGGTGTGCCAGAACTGTGTCACGCAGGACTCGATCGATGACCTGATCCGCCACCATTTCGGGCTCCGGGAGCAGACCTCGGGGTTTGTTCGCGGCAAGGGATGCCCGCGCTGCGGGCAGACGGGATTTCGCGGACGGATCGGCGTCTTTGAGCTGCTGCGGTTTACTCCTCCCATTCAAACCCTGGTCGAGGAGGAGGCATCGACGAGGCAGATTTGCGACTCTGCGGTCCGTGACGGCATGCGCCAGATGTGGCAGGACGGCTTGGAGAAGGCTCGCCTGGGTCAGACCACGCTTCGGGAGGTCGCCAAGGTTGCCGCGGTGATGGTCACGGCCAACCGGCCGCAGTCGGCGAGGAGGAGTGCGTGAGTCAACTGACGTTCCACTACAAGGCGATTGACCAGCGCGGCGCCAAGAGCAAAGGCGTGCTGCGGGCGGCAAATCGCCGCGAGGCGTATCGCCAGATCAGCGCCTCGGGGTTGAAGCCGCTGCGGATCATTGCTCGCCGCTCCGAGGGGCGCCTCTGGCGATCCGCGCCGGTCGGGGCCAGGGATCTGGCTCACCTCACCTATCAGTTTGCGGTCTTGATGGAAGCTCGCATTCCCATCGCGGATGGCTTGCGCTCCATTGCAGAGCAGGAGCCTAATCGGCGTCTGGGAAGGGTAATTCAGGATATCGCCGCCCAGATCGAATCCGGCCAATCGGTCACCGATTCGCTGGCCTCCCATCGCGAGCTGTTTGGAGAGGTGTATGTCGAAACGGTTCGCGCCGCCGAAGCCAGCGGCAATATGGTCAAAGTGCTCGGTCGCTTAGCCGAAATGCTTGAGGCGCAATACGAAACCACCAAGAACGTGAAGGGTGCACTGATGTATCCGCTGTGCGTCGTCATCGCGCTGGCTGGGGCCGTAACCTTCCTGATGATGGTGGTGATCCCGAAGTTCGCGGCGCTGTTCGCCACCCGCGGGATTGACCTACCTCTTCTGACACAGCTGCTGATGGGGATCAGTGGATTCGTACGGACCTATTGGTATCTGTTGCTGGCGGGGCTGGCCGGCGGTGGGTGGACGGTTCGGCGGGCGTGGCGCACCCCCTGGTCAAGGCAACGAATCGACGATCTTCTGCACAAGGTTCCCTTCCTGCGGGATGTGCTGCGAGGAATGGCGGTGAGCCGTTTCGCCCATGTTTTCGGACTCTCTCTCCAGAGCGGATTGGGGCTGATCGACGCCTTGGAGATGTCCGGCCGATCATCCGGTCGGCCGCTGCTGCAGGCCGACACCGACAGAATGCGGGTTCAGGTAAAGCAGGGGGGGAGGTTGGCCGACGTCCTCTTGGCCTGCGCATACCTGCCGGGCTTCGCGCGGCAGCTGATCGCCGCCGGAGAGGAGGCTGGGGAGTTGCCGAGAATGTGCGAGATCGTGGCCCGACACTACGACCGTGAGGTTGCTCACCTGACCAAGAACCTCGCGACCTTGATCGAGCCCATCCTGATTGTGGGACTGGCCGCAATTGTGCTCATGTTCGCGTTGGCCGTATTCCTGCCGATGTGGAATATGGGCGCGCTGATCGGTTAGCCGAGGCGTGGAGTCGTCGCGACCCATCTCTCAGACGCCGGACGCCGGCGGCCATTGAACTGGAACGGACCAGAGAAGCAACAAAGGAATCTTCAAAGAAAGCACCACACCATGAAGCGTTTCACACCGATTCGAAAAGGTTTTACCCTCATCGAGCTGATCGCGGTCGTCGTGATCCTGGCCATTATGGTCGGCGTCGCCTTGCCGCGGTACTTCGACTACGCCGCTCAGGCGAGGGACGCGGCGACCAAGGGCACCCTGGGCGGGGTCCGCGCGGGCGTCGCCAACTTCCTGGCCAACGAGGTCATCACCAACGGCGTGCCCCTGTATCCAACCCTCGTTCAACTCGAGACGCTGGGCACGGTGATGCAGGAAGCCATCCCGGACAATCCCTACGACAGCGGCGCCACCCCCAACGACGTTTTCGCGA
>JADFIM010000255.1 GCA_022566725.1 Planctomycetota bacterium | reverse complement strand
ACGCGACTGCTCATCAGCCGCCGGGCGGCGCACAGCGCGATGGCGATGGCGTCGGCCACGTCCGGGGGGCTGGGCAGCTCGGCCAATCGGCACTGGCTCATGATCGCCTGCTGAATCTGGGCCTTGGTCGCGTGACCGTTGCCCGCAATCGCCTTCTTCACCTCGGTCGGCAGCAACTCATCAATCGTGACGCCCCGTGACTCACCGGCCAGCAACACCACCCCGCGAGCATGGCCCATCAGGATGGCCGTCCGAACGTGGCGATAGTGTGAAAACAATTGCTCGACCACCATGATGTTCGGTCGAAGCTCATCGAGAAGCGCTGTGAGATCGTCATAGAGCTGGCCCAGGCGAAACGCCATCGGCGCCTTGGCCTTGAGTCGTAGAACGCCTGCCTCGACCAGCGCGGGTTCCTGTACGTTGGGCCTCAATTCGACGCAGCCGTACCCGGTGAGGCTCAAGCCGGGATCAATGCCCAGGACCCGCATTCACACAAGCATAACCGTTGGGAAGGCCGGTGGCCTGCCGGCTCATACCGGTCGCCCGTGGATATGCATCCGCGGCTGTAAAGATCTAGGTGTAGACAGCGGGAGGGGGCAAAGCCGGCCCAAGGCCTGGCCTCATCTGTGCCTTCGTGTCTCACGGCCTTCGTACCGTGTCACTTTCGATTCGGCCGTCACGAAGCAGGACGATGCGCTGGCAGTGCTCGGCAATCCGCTCGTCGTGGGTGACCACGATGATGGTCATTCCTTGGGAGTGCAGATTCGACAGGAGATCAAGAATCGTTTGGCCGGTTTTCGAATCGAGGTTGCCGGTGGGCTCATCGGCCATGATGACAGCGGGGTTGTTCACCAGCGCCCGGGCGATGGCGACGCGCTGCTGCTCGCCGCCGGATAACTCGCTCGGCCGGTGGCTCAGCCGATCGCCCAACCCAACCTGCTCCAGTTTCGCCACAGCGCGGCGGTGGCGGGCGATCCGCGGCACCCCCTGATAGAACAGCGGAACCTCGACGTTCTCCAGCGCGTTCAGCTCGCTGATGAGGTTGTACGCCTGGAACACGAAGCCGATCTTCTCGCGGCGGATGCGGCTCAACTCATCGTCGCTCATGCTCGACACGTCGCCCCCGTCGAGCCGGTAGGAACCTGCGGTCGGCCGGTCCAGGCACCCCAGGATGTTCATCAACGTGCTCTTGCCCGATCCCGAGGCTCCCATCACCGCGATGTACTCGCCGACTTCGATACGAAGGTCGATGCCGCCCAGGGCATCCACCAGCACCGAGCCGTCCGGCTTGAAATAGGTCCGGTGGACCGCTCGCAGCTCGGCAACCGATGGCTGCCCGTTGGGACTCAGAGGTACTGCGCTCAAATCCATAGCGAAGCTCTACCGTGATTGTACCGATCGATATCGAGTCATATCCACCGCTAGACTCTGCTGCCATGCCCACGCCCGACTTGAGAACATTCCGCCGGCTCGCCGACCGCGGCAACCTCATCCCGATCGTCCAGCGGGTGATGGGTGACCAGCTTACCCCGGTGCTGGCCTACCGCCGGCTTGTCGCCCCGGACGAGCGAACCGCGCCGAGCTTCCTGCTCGAATCGGTCGAGAGCGGCACTACGGTCGGGCGATACTCCTTCCTCGGCGCGCAGCCGGCAGTCGAAGTCATTGCCCGCCAAAATGAGGTGACCGTGATCGATCATGCCCGGGACACGTCGATCACCACCCGCGAGGCGGATCCATTGGCCGTGCCGAAACGTCTGATCCAAGCCTGGCGCCCCGCTCCAGAAACGTGCGAGTCCAGGCGAGGGCTCAACGCGCGGTTTACCGGCGGATGGGTGGGCTACGCGGGCTATGACACCGTGCGGTACTTGGAGCCGCAAAAGCTCCCATTTGACGCAGCCCCGCCTGATGATCGGGGTCTGCCTGACATGCACTTCGGTTTGTATCGCCAGGTGGCCGTCTTCGACCACGTGGACAAGATGGTCTACGCGATCAATCACATCTTGCTTGACGAGCACGACTCGGTCGATGCTGCCTTCCACGCCGGCTGCGAGCAGCTCGGGGAGTTCGTGCATCGATTGATGACACATGCGGCACCCTTGCCGGCGGGGACGGTTGATCTGGATCTGCACGATCTGCCGGCCGCGCCGATGACGGGCAACTTCACTCGACACGGCTTCGAGGCGGCGGTGCACCAATGCAAAGAGTACATCGCAGCCGGCGACGCCTTTCAGATCGTCCTCAGCCAACGGTTCGATCGTCAAACCCGTGCCGACCCATTTGAGATCTACAGGGCACTGCGCATCGTCAACCCGAGTCCCTATATGGTTTATTTACAGGCGGCGGGTTCGATCCTCGTCGGCGCGAGCCCCGAGATTCTGTGCCGGGTCGAACAAGGGGTCGTGACCAACCGCCCCCTCGCTGGGACGCGCCCGCGCGGGGCGACCATCGAGCAGGACCGCGCCCTGGAACAAGAGCTTCTGGCCGATGAGAAGGAACGGGCCGAGCATGTCATGCTCGTTGATCTCGGCCGCAACGATCTCGGACGCGTCTGCGACGCCGGTTCGATTGAACTTCAGCGGATCATGGAGGTGGAGCGCTACAGCCACGTGATGCATCTGAGCTCGACCGTGACCGGCCGGCTGCGCGCCGGGCTCGATGCCTGGGACGCCTTGCGGGCGGCCCTGCCGGTGGGCACCGTCAGCGGCGCACCGAAGGTCCGTGCCATGCAGATCATCGACGAGCTTGAGCCGACCCGCCGCGGACCCTATGCCGGTGGGATCGGCGTGGTCGGATTCAACGGCGACATGGATCTTGCGCTCACACTCCGCACGATGGTGGTGCCAACGGGGCAATCGCGAAGGCGCGAAGGCACCAAGGCACCAAACGAGTGGACCGTGCACCTTCAGGCCGGGGCCGGGATTGTCGCTGATTCAGTTCCCGCCCGAGAATACGATGAGACGGTCAACAAAGCCGCGGCGCTGGGCCGCGCGATCGATCTCGCCGAGTCCGCGTTCAGTCACTGAAGCCTCAGTCTGATTGATTCGCCATCTCGTCGTGCGATCCGCCTCGCGGCGGGCTGGCGGAATTATCATTAATCCCACCATCGGGTAAATGGCGGCGTCCCTGATGAAGCGGATCGCTGATCGCCTTCCCTTCCTCTTCCATCGCCTGTCCCAGATGGCTAAGAGCCACCATGGTGTGCCCGATCGCGATTGCGCCGAGCAGGCTAACAACCATCGCGCAGCCAATGAGCATTGGCTCGGGGAAGATCAACGTCATAGCAGCATACGACAGCATCGCGGCTATTGCGCTGGCCCCGAG
>JADFIM010000057.1 GCA_022566725.1 Planctomycetota bacterium | reverse complement strand
TGCGCGGCAGACGCAGAGAAAGCCGATCCCATGAAGTTCCTCCCCTGGATGGTGGCCATGGTCATGGCCTCGCTGGTCCTGTTCTTTTTGTTCAGGGAAGCGCCGCCCAACCCGGAACGTCCCGCAGAGCAAATCGAAATTGAGGTCGAGATTGATTTCGGGCCGATCGATCGGCCCAAGATTACAAAAAGAATCAGATTGCCTTCCGGCAGTACGGTCCTGGAGGCCACCCAAAAGACGGTTCCTCTTAAGCAGGGCTTTGTCTGCTGCGATGCCCGGGACGTAGAGACCATTGCCGGCGTTTCCTGCGATCCGGAAAATGAAGGCTGGTGGCTTTACCAGATAAACGGCGAATCCGGCCCGGCATCGGCTTACCGGCACCAGGTATTCGACGGGGACAAAATAAGATGGTTTTACAGGGTCAAGGGATCCATTTTAGAAAAAGCGCGGGCCCCATACGCCACAGAAAACGGATCTGCGGCCGGCCGCGTTCAAGGGAGAGTTATTTGCGAAGGCAGGATTCCCGAACTGCCGCCGTATACGATCCATAAAAACCACGAGGTCTGTACCGGAGGCCGGAAGGCGCATCCCTGCAGCCGTACGTACCAGGATGCCCGCCTCTGGAAAGCCGTGGTCTGGCTGGAAGGCGTTCAAACGGGGAAGCCATGGCCCCCAGGCTTCGACCGCGCCGTTCTGGACCAGGAAGCTTGTGTTTTCGACCCCCATTTCCTTTTTCTTAAAAAGGGAGGGCTGCTTGAAATTCGCAACAGCGATCCGGTCTCGCACAACGTACACGCCTATGATCAAAACTCAAGAGGCCTTTTTAATGTGGCCATGGCCTCCAAAGGTTCTAAAAACCAACTGACCATGGACCAACCGGGCGTTTTCGACCTCCAATGCGATGCCGGCCACAACTGGATGAAGGCCCATGTCATCGTCCTGCTCAATCCCTACTTCACCACCACGGAAAGAGACGGTTCCTTTGTCATGGAGCACGTACCCCCCGGGTCCTATTCCCTTCACGCCTGGCACGATCTTTTTGGCGAACAGATGGTAGAGGTTTAAGTGGGTCAGGAAGACATACAAACCCGGATCGTCTACCGGGAAGATCCATTCAGGATTGACCTGAGATACACCAAAAGATGAATCTTTGTTCCGCGGACGGGGGGTATGCGTATCGTGGATGAAAACGCCATCCCCGCATTCCAGAAGGGAGGTGCCTATAGGTCCTGACCACGAAACCGTTACGTGAATTAACGCTCCGGATCAAGGGAAGGAAGTGCAAATCTTCCGCCGCCCCGCGACTGTAATCGGGACGAACGCCGCAACAGTGCCACTGTCCACTCCGGATGGGAAGGTGCGGCCAGTAGGATGAACGAGAGCCAGGAGACCTGTTCCGGTGCGCCATTTTTGTTTTTTCCCCGAGGGGGAGAAGGAGCATGCCGTGAAGGTCCGCAGCAGCCTGGTGGTCGTTTCGTTTCTGTGGCTGATGCAGTGGTCGACCATGCCCGCCATGGTGCCGCTGATCAACCGTGACTTCGCATTCGAGGATCTGACGCCGCAGATCATCTCAACGTTCGACGATCTGCCCGATGACCCCATGAGCGAGCTGGATATCGACGCGCCCATGGCCAGCCTGGAGATCTCAGCCGCCGGGTCCATCCCAACGCTTGGCGGGTCGGGCGCCGGGGAGGGGGGCGTGGAGTCGTTGGGTGGCGGCGCGGCGGGAACCACGTTCTTCGGCGTCAGCTCGCGGGGGACGCGCTTTGCCTACATCGTGGATGTCTCCGGGTCAATGGGCCATGACCGCAAGATCGACATCGCCATGCGCGAGCTTGCTCGGTCGATCGAAACCCTTCCCGACTATGCATCCTTTTATATTGTGCTGTTCTCGTCGAACATCGCCGCCCCGCCGATCCAGCGCGGTTGGACCCGCGCCCGCGTGACCACGATCAGCAGCCTCATACGCTGGCTCAACAGCGTTGATCCAGGTGGGGGGACGAGACCCGAGCCGGCTTTCCTCCAGGTCTTCTCGCTGGCACATCGCCCGGACGTCATCTTCTTCCTGACCGACGGCGAGATTCCACAGGGCACAGCGGGGATGGTTGGGGCACTCAACAGCCGTGGCAAGCGCGTCGCGATCAACACCATCGCCTTCGGTGACCCGGCCAGCCAGGACCAGCTCAAGGACATCGCCAGACGCTCCGGCGGCATCTATCGGTTCGTTGAATCCGAGCAGTGGTAATGCGATGACTTCTCTTGTTCGAGCTCTATTTTGTTTCGTCGGGCTCATGGCCCAGGCTGCGCTGGGCGACGTGGTCGAGCGGCGGGGGACCGAGCCGGCGCTGGAGGGGAACATCACGATCATCGATGATGCGGGGGTCACCATCCGTAGCGGGCTCGGCGATGTGCGCGTCATTCCCTGGGACCGGGTTCGCCGGGTTATCAGTGAGATTGACGAGCCGACGCTTGAGTCACGGATGGCGGTGGCGGTTGATCTGTGGCGTGCCCGCAGCCGTGTTGAGCGTAACGACACCGTCCTCGCGGAGCCGCTGCTGGAGCGGCTCTTTGAGCGGTACCGGGGGCAGACGCATGAGACAGCCCTCGTCGTGGCCGAAGGTTTGCTGAGATGCCAATTAGCCCGTGCCGACCATGCCCGGGCGGTCATTCCCGCCTTGGAGGTCGGTCGGCTGCGGCGGGCGAAGGTAACCACGGTCAGCTATGCGGCGCTGCCGGTGGTGATCGATGTGGCGACCTCGTTGTGCCCCCAACTGGCCCCCGCCTGGCTGCCGACGCCGCTGCTGGGGTCGCTGGAGAATCGACTGGCCGGATACGACGCCCAGGGCGATGAGGTGGTCGCAGCACTTGCCGGGCTGTATCGCCTGACCGTGATGCAGGCGCGTGGTCGAGCGCCCCCCAAGACCCGGCAGATCGTGCTGCCGGACCATCAGGGCGTCGAATTGCTCCAATTGCTGGTTGAATGCGGCGCCGTCGCCCCAGGCAGCCGCCAGACCGGCCGCCAACGTCTGGGGCGTGCGATCCCGACGCTGCCGCCGTGGGCCGAAGCCTGGGGCCGGTTTCACATCGGCCTGTCGCTACTTCGCGACAGCGGAATCGGGCAGCGCCAACAAGGCATGGTGAGCCTGATCCACCTGCCCGCGCGCTTCGGCCGTAGCCAGCCCTATCTTGCGGGGCTTGCGCTCGCCTATGTGACGGATGCCCTGCGCCAGTCCGGTGACGCCGACGCTGCGGCCGGTCTCGCTGTGGAACTTCAACGAAGCTTTCCCAATCATCCGGTGCATGCGGCCGGGGAACTGCGAATCAATTCACTGCAACCCGAAGCCGGCTTGGGGCAACGTGAGGAATCCGAATGACTGCTACGCGCGCGATCACCATCGTCTTGGCCCAGGCGGACGCCGATGGGCCCGGCGCCACCTGGTGGGACACCATTCAAAGCGGGGGGGCGGTGGGATATGTCATCCTTGGGTTGAGTGTGTTGGCGTTGGCGCTCATCATCATGCACCTAGTGCAGATCAGGCGAGGCGCGCTGATCCCGGCAGTGCAACTGGAGCATCTCGACGAGGTGCTCGCGCAGGGCCGAGTGAACGCGGCTTTGGAGTACTGCTTGAATCCGGATCATGACTCGTATCTCACCCGCATCTTGGCAGCCGGGATCACGCGATATCAAAAGTCCGCGTTCGGGGCGTTCGAGATCAAGAACGCCATCGAAGAGGCCGGGGAGGATCAGACCGCAAGACTCTACCGCTCGACGGACGCTCTGGGCGTGATTGGTTCGATCGCGCCGCTGCTGGGCCTGTTGGGGACCGTGCTGGGCATGGTGGGCGCGTTCGAGACGCTGTCCCGAACCGCCACGCCGAACCATGAACAGCTTGCCAGCAACATCAGTCTGGCCCTGGTAACGACGCTGATGGGGTTGATCCTGGCCATTCCCTGCATCGCGCTGTACCGGTATTTCGGTAACCGCATCGACGCATTTGCCTCCGAAGCAGCGCTGGAGATTGAGCGACTGGTCCTTCACCTGGAATCAACGGGTGTATCCCGGCCGGCGGGCCCCACGGCGCGGCCGAAACCTGTTGCCCCGGCTGCGGAGCCGGCGTCGCCGACTTCGAGTCGAGGCGCTGCCGCGGGCGCCGGCGGCGGAGTGTCGTCGTGAAGTTCAGCTCACCGAAGTATCGCAGTCGCAGTGTTTCCGTGGAGATCACGCCGATGATCGACGTGGTGTTCCTGCTGATCATCTTCTTTATGACCACCGCGCGGTTCGCTCGGCTGACCCGCGCTGAGATTGATCTTCCTATCGAGAAAGGCGAGCAGCACGAAGCTCCGGATGAAGCCGGCCTCATCATCAACATCACCCGAGAGGGTGCGATCATTGTCTCCGATCGAACCGTTGATCTGCGCCGGCTGGAGGAGATTGTTCACCGGGAGATCCGGCGCTCACCGGACCGCCCGCCGCGGCAACTCAAGATGCTGATTCGCGCAGATCGCCACGCCGACTCCGCCCGATTGAACCAGGTCGTGACGATGCTCAGATCGTTGGGTGTCGGCTCGGCCAGGTTGGCCACGCAAGTCCCCTGATAGGCGCCGCCGCGATGAGAATCCAGCGCAAGCCATCTCGACGCCGTCCTCGGAGCATCACACTGAATCTCGCCAGCATGATCGATGTGACGTTTCTGCTGCTGATGTATTTCATGGTGACGATGGTGCTGGCCCAGCCTGAGGATCGACTGAGCCCATCGCTTCAGACTCGCGCGGACAGCGCCGCGGGCCCGGCCGCCGACTTTCAGCCGCAGATCGTTGAGGTGCTCTTGGTGGACCGAACCCCCGCCTACCGCCTGGGAACTGAGATCTTCAGGAGCAAGCGTGAGCTGCTGGCCGCGCTTGCGCACTTGTATACGCCGGCCGGTCTGTTCGTCAAGGTATCCGACGGTGTGCCGGTCGGCTTCGCAGCCGCTGCGATTCAGGCGGCGCGGGATGCAGGATTCGAGCAGGTGACGTATGTCCCCTCCGAGTAGGGTGCTGCTGCTGATCGTGTCCGTCGCACTGTTGCTGCCTGGCAACGCGCGTGGTGACGAGGTGGCAGCGTACCTGCAGCGCCACGGGTTGCGGCAATTGCTGGCCGTGCACCTGGAGCAGCAGTTGGATGATCTCGCGGGCCCCGAGCGGCAGGAGTTGATCCTTCGGCTGGTCGGTATCTACGCCCAGCTCCTGGAATCGACCGATGATCCCGCTGCTCGTGTCCACCTGGAACAACGTAGCCGGCGGCTGCTTTCGGCCGCTGCCCCGGACACCGGCCAAGAGCTTCGTCTGGCCCTGCTGAGAGGGGCCTATCGCGCGGCGGAGCAGATCGCAGAAGACCATCGACTGCGCCAGAGCAGCAATGAGGAGATCGCCCAGGCCAAGGAAACTCTTTCGGAGATTATTCCGCAGTTGTATCAGTTGCGCGGGCGAATCGAGGAGCGAGTGCAGCTTGCCGACCGCCGACTAGCGCGAGCCAGCGGAAGCGCCGCCGACATGCTCGCTGAGCAGGCGCAGCGCTTGCAGCGGCTTCTCGCTCAATGCACATTCCTCAATGCCTGGGCCTTGTACTACCAATCCTGGCTACACGATCGGCCGGACAATGCCAGGGTGGCCGAGGACCTGTTCGCACAGTTGGTGGAGGCGGAGTCTCCCCGCCCGCAACCGCAGGAGATCTCGGTGGACCTCCGCTCCTCCGAGGCGGTCGCGCGCTCGATTCTGGGCATGGCCTTGTGCAAATCCCTCACCGCGTCATCGGCCACCGCAATCAAATGGATCGAGCTTCTGGAGCATGACCGAGCGTACGCCCCGCTGCGAGAGCGCGTTGGCGCTTGGAAGATCGCCGTCTATCTGGAGCACGGCGAGTATCGCTCGGCCAGGGCAATCCTCGCCGACGAGTCGCAGGCTGCCAGGCCGCCGCCGCTGGCGTGGCTTCGGTTGGCGGCGGTGCACGCGCTGGAAGCTAAGCCGCAAAGCCGGCCGGCGGCCGAGCTTGCCCGCTTCGCCGTCACCGCCCTCGCCGCACGAGGTGAACTGCAACAAGTGCTGGACCTCGCCGAGCGCTACGGCGTCGGCGCTATGGGCGATTCCGGATTCGCGATCCGCTACGTCAAAGGCGTCCAACATTACGACCATGCCCGGGCGGCTCACGGGCACGACCGCCCGGCACCAGCCGACGAGCAGCTTGTCCGCCTCTACCAGCAGGCAATCCACCAGTTCGAGGCGGCGCTGGCCGAGGCGGATGCCGATCGCTACCCGGAGGCGGCCGCGAGCTGCCGATGGTTGATCGGGTGGTGTCACTACTTTCAGAGTCACTTTCTCGCCGCCCGTGATTCGTTCCAGTTGGCCGCGGTGCGGCTTGGGCCCGATGATGCCCCCGAAGCGCTATGGATGGCCGTCGTTTCGTTGGACAAGGTTGTGCAGGCCGACGGGAACGAGACGCTTAGCCGGGAATTGTCGGACCTGATCGATCGCGTCCTGGCGCTCTATCCCTCCGGCCGGCATGCCCCGAAGCTCATCCTCAAGCGCGCCGGCTTGGCCAGGGAGCCAACACATGCAGTGGTCGAGGATCTGTTGACGATCCCTCCCCACAGCGAGGTCTATGACGCGGCCCAGCGACGGGCAGCCCAGGTCCTCTATCAACTCTTCCGTAACGCCTCGGCCGAGCAGCGCCTGGCGTACGGCAACGAATACCTGGCTGTCGCCGTGCCACTCGTTGGATCAGCGGCGCAACGCCTGGATCCCATCGACGACACGACCGTCGGGCAGTACGTTGCGCGGTGTCGCCGCGTGTTGGAGATTGCGCTGACTGATGGCATCGAACGTTCGATCGAGGCTGGAAACGTCCTCGCTGCCCTCGACGAGCTGCAAAGTGAGGGCCGGGTCGATCTGTCGCCGTATGAAGATGAGCTGGACTATCGCCGGGTGCAGGAGCGCCTGCTTGGGGAAGACTCTGCGTCAGCGGATACGATCGCGCAAGAGCTCTGGGCCCGTGACCAGGCTTCCGTGTGGTCGCGCCTCGCCGAGCGAAGTCTGTTTCACTACGGGCTGCAGAGATTCAGAGCGCGGCAGCGGGATCTGTACGTCGATCGCGCCGACCTGGATCTTGTGGTCCGACACGGCCGTCGAATCCTTGGCGAATTCGCCGAGAATCCCGAGGCGCTTCAACGACGGGATGTGGTTGCCTACCACGCTGCTGTCGCCGATGCGTTGATGCTCATCTGGGAGCGAAGCGGTGATCCGGATCACGCCCGGGCCGCGCTTGAGCTTTATGAAACCTTGCTGAAGGCCCGGCCGACCGAAGCCGGATTCCTGCGAGCCGCCGCGCTGCTTTCAGCGAAGCAGGGCAAACTGGATCGCGCACTGGAATGCTGGCGTACGCTTGTAGCGGGTAGCGCGGTGGGAACGCAGCGATGGTTCGAAGCGAAATTTCATCTGATTTCCCTGCTTGCGGATAGAGATCCTGCTCGAGCCCGCGCGGTGATGGATCAACACAAGCAGCTCACGCCGACGTACGGCCCAGAGCCGTGGGGGTCACGGCTCCGGGCGCTGGACCTGCGCATCGGGCCTGCGGACACCGGCGCGGATCGACCCGATGATGCGGCCGGATCGCGGCAGTCCGATCGAGCGGCTGCGGAGCGACCGTCGTGAGGGTCGATCCGTTTCAGCGCTTCCTCGGGGTTGAAAGCTCGTCGGGCCCAATGAAGCTGTTGGGTCTGCGGGCGCAGAGGTGTGACGTGTCTTCGGTGGCCGCCGCCCTTGAAGTACGCCTGCGTCAAGTCGATCATCATCCCGGCGGTCGAAGCCGAGAGGCCCAGCAGGTTCGCCGGCGCCTGTGCCAAGTCGCGGACACGCTTGGGGCGTCAATCGAGCGCGCGGGGAAACCTGCCGCAGTAAGCCCAACCAGCCGATCCAGCCCGCCTGCCCCGGCGCCCGCCGTGATCCATTCGATCGCCGCCGACACGCTCACCGATTTCGACCGCCATGTCTTGGCGGTGCTGGTGGGTTGCGGAGGATGGAACGCGATCACACGGTCCAAGCTGGTCGGCCTAGCGGGGGCCTACGGTGTGAGCGTACAGGGCTTGATGCGAGTCGTCGCCGGCTTGAGTGAGTACGCCAAGTCTGGTGGACCGCGCCTGGGCACAGCCCAGATCACCTCCGGCGCCGCTCGAGTTGCCGCCCTGCCCACGGTCGCTCCGCGGCAGGGGGAGGCCGAGTCGCTGCGGCTCACCGGGTTCACGCCGCAATTACGCCAAGACACCGCCTCGACGACGATCAAGCTCTCGTTGTTGTTTGGGTTGCTCACCTTGCTTGTGGCTATGGTCGCCGCACGTTTCTTATTGTTCCCGGGGCAGTCGCACCGTTTCACTCCTGCCGAAGAGACCACAGTGTCGCCCCCGTTGAAGTCGCCCTGGATCAGTACCCCGGCTGAGCCCACCAAGGCGGCTGATGGTCGCCCGGTCGCGCCGCCGATGCATCGACTGGCGAGATTTCCCCAGCCGCCGACGTTCCTCGGCCGCGCGCTGTCGCCGGAGGCCGCCCGTGCTGCCGATGAATGTCCGCAGTTGCCCCAAGAGATCGAAACGCTTGCGCGGCGCATCGCGATCTCCGACGACCCGTCCGAGGCGGTCTATCGCGCCTGGGATGATTTCATGCGGACGGTCGGAATCGGCTGGGCGATGATCGACGACGATACGCGCGCGGCGATCGACCGGGCGATCTTCGAAGCACTCTACGAAGCGTCCGATTCACCGAGCGTCGCCGATCGATTGCTCAGGGCACTGATGCCTCCATCGGGGCGACTTGCCGACCCGAATGACCTCTGGCGAGGCGCATGGATGGCTGGGACTCTGGCCAGGATCAGCTCCAGCGCCAATCTCTCACCAGCCGTGATCGACCGGGCTCGCACGCATCTGGACATCGCCCTGAACCGTCGGGCGCTGCAAGCAGCCGCCGACTTCAACTCTGCGGCCGGAGCGTGGCTGGACGGGACGGTGGCTACGCTCATTGACGTGATGGAGTCTGACGAGCGGATCTACGACTTCTGGGAATGCTGGATTGCAGTCCAGGCCCGACTGGGCAGGGGCGATCGTCTGAGCGCCGCGGTGATGTTCGGAATCGAGGCCGTCCTTCGCAGCTCCATCGACCTGTCCCGGCCGGGTCCCGGGGTCAACGTTCTCGGCCGTCTGCTCTCGATGTCGGACTTTGATTCCAGCAGGATCGTCAAGGACCGCCTGCGCGAATTCTTTGAAGACGACCAGCGCATCAGCACTCAGGACCTGTGGGTGTTGACCAGTCTGCTCGCCGAATCAGGCGCAGCTTCGTGGTTCAGCGACGATCTGGTGCTTCCCAGCGACGGCGACTGGATGTTTCGCCGGCGCATCGCCGATCGCATCAGTCAGCGGTGGCCTCACGCCGCTTGGGCGGTGGCCGAGCCGAATGCCGAAGCGCCCGGGCTCCCAGTCGATCCTGTTCTGGCGGCACGGTGGTTGACGTTGTCTCAATCGCAGCTGCACCGCCCGCTCGCCGGCGAACCTGAGCGGTTGATGGATCAACTGGTCATCGCCTGCCGGCTCAACGAGGCCGTGTCATGGATGGTTGCCCGTGAGGAGGCGCAGGCCCGTCAACTCCTGGACCGGCTCGAATTGATCGAGGTGGCGGGCCCGGGTGGCACATCGTCCGCGGGCGCAGGCGCCTCGTCTGTGAACCCGACCCGTCCCGGCGGGCCGACCGGCCGTGATGGCGAATGGGCCACGGCCTTCGAGCAGGCCGGGCGCAAGACGGAGGAAAGAGTGCAGCGCCTTCGCGTTCTGCGCAATTCCGCAGGCGTCGATCTCGGACCCAAGGATGCCGAGGCACTCGTCCGCGCGGTCTATCACAGTTCTTGGGAGGACGTGCGGAAACTGGCCCAGTCAGTGGTCGTCGAGCGGTTTACTACCGGAGCGAATGTCGCACTCCAGATGCTCGATCAGTTTCCCGGTGCATCGGCCTCCCAGCGCACCGCCGAGACTATTGGCCGGTTTACCGGCCGGCTGCTGCCCAGGGGTCGCTCAGAATCGTGGGCGATCGATGCCCGGCTGAGCCTGGTCGAGCACGCCCTGAGCTTGCAGCGATTGGGCCCTGGCCGGATCGACCAGCAGACGGCGGCTGTGGTCGAATCATATCTGAACCGGCAAGCGGCAATGCGGCCGCGCGGGTCCGCCTCGGATACCGCCGGGACTGTGCACGGAGTGGCGCAAGGGTTATTGAAGGCGTGGCGAGACCGCGCTGCGTTGGCGCGCGTCGCCGATCCCGTGCCGGGTGATCTGAACGAACTTCAGCGCCGCCACGCCGTACGGCTCCGACTCACCCAGGGATCGTTGCAACGATTCGTGGCGACGCAAGTGGGCCTGCTCGAAATGATGACCTATCTCGCAGTAGCCGAGCAACCCGGGCTCCGTGAACCGCTGGCGGACCTCCTGGCCGAGTCCGCCCGCCGCCGCGCAGGCATGACCCATGTGCTCGCGCAGGCTGTTGACGTGGAGCGAGCCATCGCCCGACTCTGGCAGGCGCAGCTGGGCGTGAATGACCCCTCAGAGGCGAACCGATGACCGCGTCCCGCCGGGCAATGCTCATCGTGCTGGTCACCGCCCTGTGTGCAATCGCGTGGTCCACAACCTTGGGCAGCCGAGATTCCTCAGATGATTCAGCCGGCTCCGGCGAGTGGCTCGATCGGCTTGAAGCACTGAGCCCGGCCGATGCACTGGCGTATTTCGAGCTGGCGGAGGAGGTCGCCGACGCCGATGGCGATCAGCCGCCGCATGATCTAGCCGAGCGCCTGTATGCTCTCGCCGGGGTGCTCGATCAGCCGCGGCTCGGTCGCAGCACCTGCCTGGCTCTTGCCGACCTTGAGGACCACCCCCAGGCCAAGCGCCGATTGCTGGCTTTGGCCGGTTTGCTTGACCAGCGCGGCGGGGTGGGCAGTGCCCATCAAACCAACCCCGCCGGCGACCTTGACCCTGTCGCCGTCCTGGCCGTCGCCGAAGCGCTGAGCCACTATCGAAAGGGACAGGGTGCGCGCGCCCTTGCCGCGCTCGCAAGGCCGGGCGCCATGGAACTGCTCGAAGCCCACGGACACGTGCTGCGAGGCGGTGTCAGGGGTTTCCTTGAAGACTGCCGGTTGTATCGCCCCCCGCGCAAGCCCACGCTGTCGCCCAATGATCTGATGACCATGCTTCGCTTCGAAGCGGCGCTACTCGCCGGGCCTCACCGCTCGTGGTCGAGCGATCTGCTGCTTACCAACGGACAACCGTTCATCGAGGCTGACCCGGATCGTCTCGCGGACATGCTTGGCGTGGACGCCTCGAAACCCTACTTTCGCCACGGCCGATGGCTCGCCCATCCCTAGCGCCGATACGACAGGTGCGAACCGCTCACTAACCCTACAGACGACGAGGGGAGGAATTACACTCGTGCTCGGAACGCTCGGCGGTGTAGCCGGGGGAAGGTCAACTGGGAAATGTCGGATAACGTGAAAACATCGATTGTCCGCGAGACTATTGAGCGCGACGAACGATAGATGGCTGAGATGCCTGCGACCATGCCGGATAAGACTCGAGCAGGAGACCTCGTCAAGCGGGCCCAAAGCGGCGACCTGCAGGCCTTCGCTGAGCTATTCGAGCCTCTGCGGCCTCGCCTGCTCGCCTCGATCCGAACTCGGCTGAGTCCCGCGATCCGGCAGCGCGTCGACCCGGAGGATGTGCTGCAGGACACGTATGTCCGTGGTCTTCATTCCTTGTCTCGGTTCGAATGGCAGGGGGAAGGCTCGTTTGGCCGCTGGCTGGAGGCGATCGCTTCGCACGTCGCCCTCGATGTCGTTCGCCGTGAGGGTCGGCGTCCGGCGCTCCGTCTCGAACGCGACGTGCAGGGTGATGCCGCAGCGCCGTCCCGAGGACTGCGCAGACAGGAGCGGCAGGAGCGCCTCATGAAGGCGCTTCGGACTCTGAGCCCCGATCACCAGACCGTGCTCGAGCTGTCGCGCATGGAAGGTCAGTCGATCCGAGAGATCGCTCAACGGATGGAGCGCTCCGAGAGCGCAGTGAAGAACCTCCTGCTCCGCGCCACCCGCCAGCTGAAACTGGCGTTCGGCGATACCGGGAGCCTCCGGCTGGCCCCCGCGCCGAGCGATGAAACGGGGACGATCGATGGTCAGTAATCGTGAAACCACCATCGCGTCCGATGCGCTTCGCGAACATCAACTCGAGGAACTGTTCGCCTACTACGTCGATCGCCTGAACGAAGGCGACGAACTCAATCCTCAGGAGATTCTCGCCAGGCATCCGGAGCTTGGCGCAGACCTGCTCGAGTACCTTGAGGGTTACATCGATCCTGATGCCGCGCCATCCATGCCGTCCGACCGCACACTCGGAGATTACACCATCCGCCGCGAAATCGGGCGCGGCGGGATGGGCATCGTGTACGACGCGTGGCAGAACTCGCTCGACCGTCGTGTCGCCCTGAAAGTGCTGCCTCTCGGCATCGCCGCCAGTGA
>JADFIM010000254.1 GCA_022566725.1 Planctomycetota bacterium | reverse complement strand
CAGCCCACAACGATGTACGGCTGCAACAAGGTGTACTGCGAGAATCTCGGCCGATATTACGCCCGCCATTATCGCCAGCTTGCGCAGGATCGGATGGACCACATTCTCGACTTTCGCTGTATTCGCTTTCCCGGCCTAATCAGTGCTGAGACCGTCCCTTGCGGGGGGACCAGCGATTTTGCGGCCCACATGATCCATGCCGCCGCCGAAGGCAAGCCGTATGCCTGTTTCGTGCGCCCCGACACCCGCATGGCGTTCATGACCATGCCCGATGCGATCGAGGCGTTCCTGCGGCTGGCCGGTGCGGACGCGGGGCATCTGACCCGCTGCGTGTACAACGTGACGAGCTTCAATCCTTCGGCCGCCGAGTTTGCCGACCTGGTGCGCGAGCATTTTCCTGCGGCCCGGATCTCCTTTGAGCCCGACCCGCAGCGGCAGGCGATCGTGGACTCCTGGCCGGTGGATGTGGACGACACCGCCGCCCGCACTGATTGGGGTTACTCGCCCAAACACGACCTCCGCAGCGCGTTCGAGCAGTACCTGGTCCCGAATGTCACGGCGCGGTACGCAAAGTCATAGGCTGGCTGTGCCTGAAGGTGCAACTGCGACCCTATGCCGCCCGAGGCTTGCGCTTGCTCGCGTGAAGAATGGTGAGACCAATAACCTCATCGTCCTCGTAACGAATGATGACATCATCATCCGTCAGTTCACTGTCCGTGGCCCGTGCCGGCTTCTTGCAGTTGATGTAAAGCACGTCCGCCTCGGCGTCGTAAGACGACCAGATGTATTGATGCGGCGAGCGCAGTAGAGCAGGGACGAGGTCAAGATACGCGGCTATTTCGTGCGGGGCCAGAACTGTTGCCTTCGATCGATGCTCGCGAGCCGGCGCGTCAGAAACGCTGTGATGATGAAGCCATCGGACTGATCTACCTCCCGATATACTACCACTATCGCCCTACTTTGTTCCATCGTACGCACGGCAAGAAGTTCTCCCCCTTGTCCCTCAACTATGCGCGCTGCATCTGTTACCGTTTCCAGATCCTCCTCGCGCATCCCGGCCAGCTCGGCATGCTCCTCCACGATGTACGTCCACCGCTCCGCGGTCAGCCGGATCGGAACACCGCCTCGGGATTGAACGACAGGCGTCACGATGTCGTTTCCTTGAAGATGTGGAGTAATTCCGGCGACAGGATACCGATCTACGCCCGAGGGGTGTACCGGAGGCCCGCCCATGGTGGCGGACGCTGGAGTGAGTTTGTAGAATGCGCCCTTGCTGCGACCGCTTGTTCGCGGTGAGAGTGTTCTATGACCACCACAACGACGCAGGTTCGCGGGCCGGATGTGTTTGCCAACCGCACTGATGAGGTCTTGGCCCAACTCAAGGATACCGGGCAGCTCAAGGTGCTTCAGACCATTGAAGGGCCGATGGATGCCACGGTGAAACTCCGCGGGTACGGCGAGGTCGCGTGCTTCTGCTCCAACAACTATCTCGGCCTCGCCAACCATCCCGAGGTCAAGCGTGCCGCGATCGAAGGCATCGAGAAGTACGGGGCCGGCACCGCGTCGGTCCGTTTCATTTGCGGAACGTTCGAGCCGCACGAGAGGCTCGAAAGGACGATCGCGAAGTTCCTCGGCGTGGAGGCGGCGTACAGCTTCGTCTCGTGCTGGACCGCCGCCGAGGCGCTCTTCCCCACACTCTGCGAGCCGGGCGACATCATCATCTCCGATGAGCTCAACCACGCCTGCATCATCGACAGCATGCGGCTGGCCGTCGGCATCAAGAAGGGCGTGCACCGCACTGTCTTCAAACATAGTGACATGGGCGCGGCGCGCGAGGCATTGGACAAAGCACGCAACAACCCCGAGGTCACCGGCGCCATGTGGGTCGTCACAGACGGCGTGTTCTCCATGGAGGGTGATATCGCGAAGCTCCCTGAACTGCGAAAGCTATGCGACGAGTTCAACGCCCTGCTGGTGATGGACGACTCGCACGGCACGGGCGTGATGGGAACCACCGGCCGGGGCACGCACGAGCACCACGGCATGCCCGGCGACGCAATCGATTTCTATGTGGGAACACTTGGCAAGGCTCTCGGCGGCGGGGCGGGCGGCTACCTGGCCGGGGCCAAGCGCGGCATTGACATGATCATCCAGCGTGGCCGGCCGACACTGTTTTCCAACGCCCTGCCCATCACCATCGCCTGCTCAGCCAACAAGGCGATCGAGATCCTGATGCGCGAGCCGCAGCGCGTCGCGAAACTGCGCGAGAACGTCGCCTATGCACGCGAAGGCATTGCCGCCGTCGGGTTTGAAGTGCTCGAATCGCCCACCGCGATCTGCCCGATCATCGTCGGCGACACCGCCAAGGCGATCTCGATGAGCAAGCGCTTGCTGGAAATGGGCGTCTTCGTCATCGGCTTCGGCTATCCGGTCGTGCCGGAGGGCACCGCGCGCCTGCGGGTGCAGATCTCCGCGGCGCATGAGAAGGCGCATCTCGATCAGCTTGTTGATTGCTTGAGGAAGCTGAAGGCGGAGACGCGCTAAGCCGCAAGCGTTGATGCGCTGGGCAGCTTACCCGCCCGCTTGCTTCATCCCGATGAGGGTGAACAGCTCCATGCGCGACGCGGCGCTCTTGAGGAACGAGCCGTGCAGCTTGCTGGTGGTGGTCCACGAGCCGGGCTTCTTCACACCGCGATAGCACATGCAGAAGTGCTGACACTTGAGGATCACCCCGACCCCCTGGGGTTGCAGAACATCCTGAATGGCATCGGCGATCTGGGCGGTCAGTCTCTCCTGCACTTGCAGGCGCTTCGCAAACACGTCCACCACCCGCGCGAGCTTGGAAATGCCGACCATTCGCCCATCGGGGATATAGGCGACATGCGCCTTGCCGACGAACGGCACCATATGGTGCTCGCAGTGGCTATAGAGCTCGATGTCGCTGACCAGCACCAGCTCGCTGTAGTCGTTGGCGTCCGTGAAGGTCCTTGACAGGTACTGCCTGGGGTCCTCCTGATATCCGCGGAAGTACTCCTCCAGGGCGCCGACCACACGCCTGGGTGTGCCGTGCAAGCCCTCTCGATTGGGATCCTCACCGATAAACTCGAGTAGACCACGGACGTGCTGCATGGCGTCCGCGGTGCGCTGATCGACGACGCGCTCGTCGCGCGGAGCTGGTTGCTTCCCGTCGCGTGTGGTTGGGGCTGATGAGATCTGGGTCATGGCTGCGGCGTGCCTTTCGCGGGGGGCTCAGCGTTCCGCTTCGCCCACACGGCGAGTCTAGCACATCCAAATGGTTTGGGCCAGCACCTTGGGCCGCCAGCGGCTGGGTGGCCGATGACGACGGCGGCTTCATAGATACTTCTT
>JADFIM010000056.1 GCA_022566725.1 Planctomycetota bacterium | reverse complement strand
TCGCTGAACGGCCGGCGGCCGGTCCGCTCAATCATTTCATCGTCAACCTTCCCTGTCTCTCACCAACGCCAGTCGCATGTCGCGTGGGCCCCGTCCCGTAGGCGTGCCCGGCGGAGGCGGCGGCAGCGATATACTCATCGCCTGTGAGCAGGACGCAAACACAACGCTCGCGCAGCGCTGATCCGATCGTGATTCTCGACGCGGCCCTTCGCCGCGCGATCACCACGACGCTCGGCGATGACTACCGGGATACGGACCCCCTGATCCGACCGAGCCAGCGGCCCCAGCTCGGCGATTTTCAAGCAAACGCCGCGATGAGCCTGGGCAAGCAGATCGGCACCGATCCGAGAAGGCTGGCGCAGCAGATTGCCGAGGCGGTCACGCGCGAGCTGTCGGCGATCGCCGAGCCCCCGGAAGTGGCGGGGCCTGGGTTCATCAACATCCGCCTCAAGCCAGAGGCCCTCGCTGAGATGCTTACGGCCGTGGACACCGCCGCGCTGGGGATCACGCCTGATCCGGACACCCGCCCGATCGCCATCGATCTCTGCGGGGTCAACATCGCCAAGCAGATGCACGTGGGGCATCTTCGCTCAACGATCATCGGAGACGCCCTGGCCCGGATCTTGGAGCGCCGTGGCCGAAGAGTCCATCGAGAGAATCACCTGGGCGACTGGGGCCTGACCATCGCCATGGTGCTTCGTGAGCTTCGTGCCTCCAAGGCTGATCTTGATGCGCTGGTGCTCGACGATCTCGACGCAGCCTACCGTCGCGCGCAGCACCAATGCGCCAGGGACACGAATGCCGATGCCGCGGCCAAAGAAGTGCTCGTCGCGCTGCAGCAGGGGGATGCGGATGTCCGCAGGGACTGGCAGAAGATCATCGACGTGACCATGCAGGCGGTGTACGAGAGCTTCGATCTGCTGGGCGTGAAGCTCGGTCCCGAGAACAACCGGCCGGAGTCGTCCTACCGCGACCAGCTTCCGGAGGTAGTGGACGCCTTTATCCAGGCAGGACTCGCACAGGAAGATCAGGGGGCCCTCATCATTCGTTTCGACGATCGCGATCGGCCGCTCATTATTCGCAAATCCGACGGCGGCTACCTCTATTCGACCACCGATCTGGCCGCGGTGCGCTACCGCGTACAGCAGTTGGATGCAAGCAGAGTGATCTATGTGGTGGATGCCAGGCAGCGTGATCATTTCCGCGACGTGTTCGACGCTGTGCGAAGGATCGGATGGGACCTCCTCGCGGACGGGACCCGCGCCCAGCTCGTGCACGTCCCTTTCGGAGCCGTGTTGGGCGCGGACCGCTCACCGCTCAAGACGCGAAGCGGGGAGAATGTGCCGCTGGCGACATTGCTCAAGAAAGCGATCGAGCGGGGAGCGCTGGAGGTGAAGAAGCGCGCCGCGGACCCGGCCGCCCCAACCCACGGCCTGGACCCCCGGCAGCTGGACCAGATCGGCCGGGCGGTCGGGATCGGCGCGGTCAAGTACGCCGACCTTTCCAGCGATCTTGTGCGCGATTACCTGTTCAACCTCGACCGAATGATCGCATTCGAGGGGAACACCGGCCCGTACCTTCAGTACGCCCACGCGCGGGTGTGCTCGATCTTCGCCAAGGCGAACGTGGATCCCCAAGAGGTCGGTGACGCGGGCTTCGTGCTGAAGGACGGCTCAGAAAGACAACTGGCCCTTCTCTTGCTGCGTTACGCGGGCGTGGTCGCCGACACGGCCAGGACGCTGGAGCCCCATCGCCTGTGCACATTCCTGTACGACCTGGCGAATGCCTACAGTTCGTTTTACGAGAGGTGTCCCGTGCTCAAGGCCCAAAGCGAGCCGCTTCGACGTTCCCGCCTGCGGCTGTGTGGCCTGGTCCGCCGGGTGCTTGCCGACGGTCTGGACCTGCTGGGGATCGAAGCGCCGCAACGGATGTAGCGTAACGATCTCGTAGCTCGTGGGCCCGGGTGCAGCCTGTGCCGGGCATGATGGAGATTGCAAAGGCAATGGCCGGTCGAAGAAAGCGAGCAAAGAAGAAGTCACCGATACGGCCTCGATCGGCAGCGCCGGGACACGGCGCCGCGGCATCAGCCCAGCCGCATCCGTCTTTGGGCTTGGTCCGGGCGGGGCTGGTTCCGCTCATGGTCGCGATCGGTGCATCGCTCATGCTCGTGCTCGAGCACGTCGGCGGCCTGAGCCTGCCCGGGTGCGGGCCCGGCAGCGCCTGCGCAGAGTTGACCCAAGGTGTGTGGGGCAAGGTTCCCCTGGTGAACTGGCCGGTCTCGTTCGTCGGACTGGCGTACTTCATTGGCTTGCTGGTCGCATGGATCCAAGCCGGCCGAGGCCCCGGCGTCTCGACGGCGCTGCGTTACGCGGCGCGACTCGGCGGTGCGTTCTCGGTGATGTTCGTCGTGGTGATGATCCTCAGCCGGCATCTGTGCTGGTACTGTCTCGCGGCGCACCTGGGAAACTTCGCCTTCCTGGTCCTGATGGAACGCTGCTCCATAGTGCCGGCGCCGTCGTGGAGACCGCTGCTGTGGGGCGGTCTCGTATTCCTTGTTGTCTCTGTGGGCCAAGAAGGGGCTCGGCGGTCATTCAAACAGCTTGCTGTGGAAGATGCGGAACGACAGCTGGCCGAATCGACGGTGCAAATCATTGAATTAGGCGGCGACACGGCCGTGGGACGCTTCACCGGGCGCTACCGCATCGGCCCTGAAGCGGCGCCGATCCGGCTGGTGATCATCTCGGACTACCAATGCCCCGACTGCAAGCGCATCGAGGCGCAGGCGAACGCAATCCTCGCCCAGCGCGACGACGTCTCGCTGTCCGCGAAACACTTCCCGATGTGCACCGACTGCAATCGCAACGCCTCCAAGACCCTGCACCCCAACGCGTGCTGGGCGGCCCGAGCCGCCGAGGCCGCGGGCATCCTCCGCGGCAACGACGGCTTTTGGCAAATGCACCGATGGTTGTTCGATCGTGGCGGGGCGTTCGTCGATGCCGAGCTGCATCAAGGGCTGCGCGAGCTTGGCTACGATCCGCAGCAGCTTCAGCAGTTCTTAGGCATCATGCAGAGCCGGAGCCCGCTGGAGTTGATCGCGGCGGATGCCGACGAAGCGACGGCGCTGGGTCTGCACTACACGCCGATGGTTTTCATCAACGGCGTGGAGCTGAAGGGTTGGAACGCACCCAACGCCCTGGCCCGAGCGGTGGCGGCGTTGGCGGCCACCAATCCGCCGCCGCAGACCGCCACCCACGACCGCCCGCCGCCAGCGGCAGAGAGATACGTCGCCGATTGGCGGGAGCAGCCGGCACGAGGAATCCCGGCCGATTCACGGGCGTGGACGATTGGACCGCAGGACGCCATCGTAGACGTCGTGGTGTGGGGCGATTATCAGGAGCCGTTCACCGCGGAGGCGGACGCAATACTGCGACGCATCGCTGCCTCCAGATCGAACACGCGGTACGCATTTCGTCACTATCCGTTCAACAAGGAATGTAACCCGTTGACACGTTCGACGCGTCACCCGCTGGCTTGCCGGGCCGCGCAGGCGGCCGAGGCGGCGGGGACGCTAGGCGGCGCCGACGGCTATTGGCAGATGCACGAGTGGCTCATGAGCAACCAACGGCAGTTCAGCGACGCGACGCTTCGCGGGGCCGCCGCCGACATGGGACTCGACGCCGAGGCTCTGTTCGCCCAGATGGAGGGCCCCGAGGTAGCCGCGGCCATCACCGAAGACGCCCGAGCGGGCAAAACGTTGGGCCTGCGCAGCATCCCGATGATCTTCATCAACAACAAGTTTGTGCCGAGGTGGCGCTTCCAGGAGCATCGCACGCTCCAGCGCATGATCGAGGAGGCGTCCCAATGACGCCGCGGCCGGTCACCGCCGCGCCGGGTGCGCCGCTGCCACGGGGGTTCTTCGCGACCGGCATCGTCCTGCTCGCAGCGTGCGTGATTGCGTCGTTGGCGCTCGTGCAGCAACATCTTGGCGGCTTGGAAGTCCCTGGCTGCGGGCCCGGCAGCCCGTGCGCCAAAGCGGCGGCGAGTGTCTGGGGCAGGGTTCCGTGGGTGGACTGGCCGGTGTCATCCGTCGGCCTCGCGTACTTCCTGGCATTGCTCATGGCGTGGCTCACTTCCCGGCAAGGCGTCTCGAACGGATTTCGTCAACTCGTGCGGCTGGGCGCGGTGTTCTCGGTGGGCTTCGTCGTGGTGATGTTCGCAGGAGGTTACCTCTGCCCCTATTGCCTTGGGGCCCATGCGGCCAATCTGGCGTTCCTGCTGATGGTCGAGATGGCCCCCCGGCCGGCGGTGCCGTCACTGCGCCCGTTGGCGACGGGGGCGGTGGTGTTCCTGCTCGCCACGGCGGTCTTGGCCGTTGCCGAGGTGACGCAGAAACAGCGCGTCCAGGAGAGGGAGGAACGCGAGCTTGTACAGTCCACCGAGCGGATAATCCAGCGCCGACCGCAGGACGGCAACGCCGCTTCGACGCAACCGCATCGGGAAGGCCCCGGCTTCACCGGCCGGTATCGCCTTGGGCCCGACGCGGCGCCGATCCGTCTGGTCATCTTCTCCGACTACCAATGCGAGGATTGCGGTCGCATTGAAAGGGACATCTTCGCGTTCTTCGCCCAGCGCGATGACATGTCGATCTCCGTCAAACATTATCCCATGAGCACCGACTGTAACAAATACATCGGAGCCAACCTCCACCCCAACGCCTGCTGGGCCGCGAGGGCGGCTGAGGCGGCCGGAATCCTCCGCGGCAACGATGGCTTCTGGCAAATGCACGAGTGGCTCTTCGAGCACGAGGGATTCTTCAGCAACCAGCAGATGCGGGACTTCCTCATCGAACAGGGCTACAACTTCGACCAATGGAAGCGCGTGATGGGAAGCGAGGAGACTCTCCGCCTGGTCCAGCAGGATATCGACGAAGGCTTTGATCTCGGCATCCAGCACACGCCGATGATTTTCATCAATGGCGTCGAGCTGAAAGGCTGGCGCGTGCAGGGCGGCGTGCAGCGGGCGGTCGAGGCTCTGGCCGCGAGCAAACCCATCGGCGCTCAGAGCGGTCCATGACAAGCCGGCCAAGCCGACTGCACCACGTCGATTTTCAATCCACCGAAAGCCGATAGAGCCGTCCGGTCCCGCCTCCGCGCCCGTCAGCGGTGTCAAAGGCGCAGATGTACAGCTCGCCGTCCGGTCCTTCGCCAAAGGAACTGATGAAGACGGGCGGGCGCGGCGTGAAGATCTCGCGGTGAGCGGCGACCCGGCCGTCGGCATAGCGCAACGCCCAGATTCGGCCGGTCACGTAGTCGGCGTAGATATACGCGCCCTTCAAGCCCGCCAGCCGATCGCCGCGATACACGTATCCGCCGGTGACCGATAGGCCGATGACCTGGCGCCCGCTGCGCTGCGGATACTCCACCACCGGATCAATCAGTGGACCAGTTGATTCGCCGCTCCTGAACGGGTGCGCACCCTCGCGGATATTCCAGCCGTAGTTGCCGCCCTTGACGATCAGGTCAATTTCTTCCCATGCGTTCTGCCCGACATCGCCGGCCCAGAGGTCCCCGGTTTCTCGATCGAAGCTCATCCGCCAGACGTTGCGCAGCCCGTAGGCCCAGATTTCGCCCCGCGCCCCCGGTTGGTTCACAAACGGATTATCTTTGGGGATGGCGTAGGGACGGCCGTTCTCTTGGTGATCGACGTCAATGCGAAGGATCGTGCCCAGCAGCGTGGAGAGGTCCTGACCGCTTCCCAAGGGATCGTTAGCCAGGCCGCCGTCGCCAAGACTCAGGTATAGATACCCGTCCGGACCAAACAGCACGGTTGCGCCGTTGTGGTTGCCCCACGGCTGCTCGACTTCGAGGATCACCTGCTCCGAGGCGGGGTCGGCCTGATCGGGATCATCCGCGCTGACGGTGAACCGCGAGAGCACCCCGCGCCGCGGCCGCGATGCTGAGTAGTACACATAGAGATGTCCGTTTTTTCGGTACTTCGGATGGAAGGCCAGGGCCAGCAGCCCCTCTTCGTTGTGACTCCGGCGCACATGCGGCCGGATGTCCAGGAAGACCTTCGTGGCCTTGATGTCAGGTCGATTCTCGAAGACGCGAATCCTGCCGGCCTGTTCAACCACGAACAGTCGATTCGAACCGTCGCCGGCATGGGTGAGGAACACGGGCCGCAAGAACCTGAGCCTGGGAAATGCTCGGGACAGTCGGACGGTCGGCAGCGACTGCGAGGCCGTTGCACGCTCGGGCTGTGTTGCCTGCGCCGCCTCGGCCTGGGAAGGCTCATCACCGTCAGCGCAAGCGCTGACGACACTTCCAAGCACGCATATAAGGGCGCAAGGGCCCACGCTCAAGAGCCTCGCGCGGTTCACTTGCATCATGCTGGCCGACAATGACTACTCCGATCTGTCTCCGCAAGCCGTAATCCATCCCAGGCCGCTCGTCAACACCGAGCGCGCTGAGCCGATGTCGGACCATCGTAGGGGATTAGATCGCCCGATTCATGGCAAGGCATCATGTGTCGCCCACTCCGCTGGTTCACGAAACCGCCCAGTCTGAAGGGTCCCATCCTGGTCGATCTCGATCCAGCAGGCACCGTCGCGGGCGGTGACCAGCCGCTGGCCGGCCCCGAGCGGCTGCTCCCACGCGCCTTTGGTGCGATCCCAACGCGTCCAACCCGTCGATTGCATGACCACCTCCGCGCCGACCCGCTGGGTGAACTCTGCCGCCAGATCATGGTGACTGCCATGATGCGGCAACTCGAGGATGCACGCGTCAACGTCGTCGTCGCAATTCAAGAGGATCTCCATCGCCTTGCGTTGAATATCGCCACAAAGCAGGACGTGCCGGCCGGCCGCCTCGATGCGGATCACCATCGAGCCGTCGTTAACACGCGCGTACTGTGCCTGCCTAGTCGGATGCAGCCACTTCCATCGCGACGAACCAAACGTCCGAGCATCGCCCTGGACCACGCCCGATACCGAGACAGAGCGTTCCGTTAGTTCATCCAGCAGAAACGCAACCGGGCCGAACCGATCCGCGGCGGCGGCTTCGAAGAACTGCGGCGTCACCAGGACCTCGCCGACGTTGAAATCATCAACGATCTCCAGCACGGCTGAATAGTGATCGAAGTTCGGATGACTGATGACGATGGCCTCAACTGACCGCACGCCGAGGCGGCGCATGGCAGGGACGATTGATCGCCGGCCGGCATTCAGGTTGGCGCTCGAACCTGCGTCAAACAGGACCGTACTGCCGCCGCTGCGCAGGACGTAGCACGATCCATCGCCCACTGCGAGCATGTCAATCCGAAGCGCCGGTGACCGCACCAAAGGCAGCAGCGGCCAGATGAGCCAGAGCACCATCACCAGCGCGGTGAGCCCAAGCAGCCGCCGCTGCCACCGTAAGCGGTGCATGATCAGCCCGCACACCCATGCAAGAGCGAGCAGCGACCAGATCGCCGACGGGTATGGGACATGAACAAACGATCCCGGTACCGCGTCGATGCCGTCAACAATCGCAATCAAGACATCGGCACAGATCATCAGCGGCAGACCCAGAAGCAAGGCGGCGCTTGGCAACACCACGGCCAGCACCATCTTCACATATCCCACCGCCAGCAAGACCGCGACGATCGGGACCGCGATCACCGTGATCGGAACAGCAAGTGGGGAGATCGTGCCGAAGTAATACATCTGCATCGGAGTCGCAATGAGCCAGGCGGTCACGGCCACGGCCACCGCGGAACAGAGCCATTGGCCGACCATCTTTCGGGATGACGGCGCGAGCCGATCAGGCACGCCAAACAACCGCTGTCGCACCACGGGCTGCAAGTGAACCAAGCCCAGCACCACCCCGTAGCTGAGTTGAAACCCAGCGGTAAAAAGTTGATCCGGGCGCCACAACAACAGAACGATCGCGCTCAGCGCGACCAGCCCGCTGACGCGAATCCGCCGGCCGAAGGCAAGCCCGAGGCTGGCGACGATGGTCATCACCCCCGCCCGCAGGACCGGCATTCTGACTTCCACCAAGACGAGGTACGCCAGCACCACCGCAATCAACAGCCATCCGTGCCAGCGTTGGTAATGCCCGCCCAGTCGGGCCAGCAACAGCACAAAGCCGGCCAACACACCCAGATGTAAGCCGGAGATTGCCAGCAGGTGCGCGAGCCCCACCCGTCGAAATGATTCGCCCACACCGTCGAGCTCGGGCCCCCGCCGGCCCAAGAGGAGCGCTGACAGTAATGCGTCGCGTTTGGTCCGATCGGTTTCCGGGAGGTCCGACAGCAGCCACCCGCCGGCCCGTCGCCGAAATGCATCGCGCCACTTGAGCAGGTCACCATGTACGCTGTTTCGATCGCCAGGCATCACCGTGAGCAGATCGCGCTGCTCGACGCTGAGCACACCGGCCTGGCCGAGCGATCTGGCGTATCGTTGGTAGTCAAACTCGCCCGGGTTCATTGGAGCACCCAAACGATGCAGCCATCCGGTGGCCTCGACCCGATCACCGGCGTGGAAGGGAGCGACTACCTGCTCCACTCGCACGAGCACCTTGCCCCGAACCGGCGCCCCCCGGCCGTCGCGCGACACCGTCGCATCGACTCGCAGCGGGAAGTACGTCGCCGGTGGACGATAATCGAATTGGGCCATCGAACCGGCTGATCGATCGCGAATCACCGGCGGCCCCAGCGCTTCCCCGCGGACCCGCACGAGCGTCGCTTGGTCGCCCAGCATTGCTGCGAGATCGTCCTGGGGCACGTAGTGGTGGCGAAGAGTCAGCCAAGCTGCCCCGAAACAGACCGTCGTGACGGCGATCAGGCCAAGGGCCGCTCTTTGGGATGGAGGCCGGCTTCGAGCATGCACCAGTCCAGCGCCGAGCAATGCAAGCACTGCGATCATCAGCCACGGCCAAACCATCGGCTGCGCCTGGAACCATCCGATGGTGATGCCGGCAGCCAGACACAGGGCCAGCAGTGTCATGTTTTCGCGACGCGGCGCCGCCCCAGGCCCAGCAATAGATGGAACCCCCGGCACGGGCGAGGCGGCGTCCAGTGCCATGCTGTGCCATCGTCGGCCGAAGTGCCCTGTAGTGCAAGCGCTGCTCGATCAAACCTCCCGGCCGGGGCCCGGGGCCGCTATCCTTGCCGTGCGGACCCCATTCAGATTTCTTCCCAGCAGCGCCCGGCAGCAACCCATGCAGCGAATCCTCGGCCAGACACGAGCGATCGAGACGCTCGCCGCAGCACTGCGCTGCGGGCGGCTTCAGCACGCCTGGATCTTCGCCGGCCCGCGCGGGGTTGGGAAATTCACCACCGCAATCGAGTTTGCAAAGATACTCCTCGACCCCAACGCGGTGGTGGATCCTTCCGGGGCGCTCGCAGCCGATCCGCAGAGCGAGACCACGCGCCTGATCAATGCCCGGGCACACGCCGACCTTCACGTGATCTACAAGGAGCTGGCGCTCTATTCCGAGAACCCGGCTGTACGTGACCGCAAGTTACAGAACATCCCGCTGGACGTGATCCGCGAGCACATGATCGGCGGGCGCACAGGCGACGGTAGATTCCATGAGCCGGCCGTGTACAAAACGGCGGTGCTGGGCCACGGCAAGGTGTTCATCATTGACGAAGCGGAGTTGCTGGCACACGGGAGCAACGAGGCCCAGAACGCGCTGCTCAAGACGCTCGAAGAACCTCCTCCTCGGACCTATATCTTCCTGATCACCAACCGGCCGCAGCGCCTGCTTCTGACGATCCTCAGCCGCTGCCAGCATGTGCAGTTCACGCCGCTGGATGCAGAGGCGATGGCAGCTTGGTTTCAACGGGCGGCGCTCGGCGTCGACGAAGACGAACGAGCCTGGATTGAGCGGTTCTGCGAGGGATCGCCAGGTATGGCCCAACTCGCGGCCGACTACGGCTTCTGCCGCTGGCAGATGGCATTGGAACCGATGCTCGGCGAACTCCAGCAAGGTTCGTTTCCGACCGAGATGGGGAATACCTTGGCCGAGCTCATCGAGACGTTCGCAACCTCATGGGTCAAGCAACACGAAAACGCCAGCAAGGACGCTGCGAACAAGGATGGGGCCAGGCATCTCCTGGCGATCCTGGCCGCTCATGCTCGCCGGAAACTTGCCAGCCGCATCGACGAGGATGAGGACCCGACAATCTGGTTGGAAGTGATCGACCTTCTGCGCGAAGCCGAGCGGCAGCTTGACGCCAACGTGAACCTCAAGTTGCTTCTGGAAAACCTCGTCGTCCAATGGGCTGCGCTGGCGGCCGAACCGGTCCGCTCATGACCGGCCATCGTTCGCGGTGCGCAACTTCATCAGGCCGCCGATCGGGTCAACCTGACGGCGAGCACAGACAATCAGCCCCACGATCCCGACGGCGACCATCAGAAGACTCAACACCTGCCCCCGCGATACATCCCCTAACGCCGTGGCCAGTACCGGCACACCCTCATCCGGCTGGCGGACCAGCTCCGTCACGATCCGCATCACGCCATAGCCAATCAGGAACCACGCACCGATGACGCCCGGCTTACGCGGGCGCAACCACAGCAGCGCAAGAAATCCCATCAGGATCGGCCCGTCGGTAATGGCCTGAAGAATCTGCGACGGGTAGTACGCGGTGAGCAGAGGAGTGATGTGATCAATCACGCTCTGGTTGCCAGCGTACGCAGCCTCCACCACATGACCATAGAAATCACCAAAAGATGAAAACTCAGATCGCAGTGGTTCCAATTCACCAAGCCGCCGCGCGGCCTCGGCAGCAACTTCCGTACGAAGCGATTCGGCATCTGGATGAGTGATGCCGAAATCACGAGCAACCGTTTTGATAAACTCGATCTTTTCTGTCTCGGCAAGATCAAATGCCCGCTGCCATCTCTCTGTGATCTGTGAGGGATACTTCACACTCCACCACGGCGGCTCCGCTTGCATCTTTTGGGGCAGCGCGCGGCCCCACAGCTCGGCGTTGACGAAATTCGCCAGCCGGCCAAGGCACAGGCCCGGGAGAGCCGCGAACCCACTCAGGTCAAACAGATGTAACGGCGAGAGACGGCTGCGCCGGCCGAATAGCCAGCACGCGATGATGACGCCGAGAATCCCGCCATGGCTCGCCATGCCGCCGCGATTGATCGCCATCGCCCCCCAGAACGGGAAGGAACCCGTGAACTCGATGAATAAGTTCGGATCGTAAAAGACGCAGTACCCCAGCCGACCGCCGAGGACGACGCCGACAATAGCGTAGATCATCAGGTCGCCGATGGCCTGCGGGGAAACCGTGCTGCGCCCCGAGCCGGCAAGCCGGCGAATCAGCAGCCACGCGATCCCAAAGCCGGCCAGGTACGCCAGCCCGTACCACCGGATCCCGTCGGGAATGAACGGAAGGGCCTGCCACGACGCCGGGAACTCGATGGCAAACGGATCGAGCCGGTGCAGATACGCTTCAGCGAGGAAGATCGTCATGACGATAGCGCTCGATCCAGGGCACACCCCTTGTGATAGCGTATCAGGATCAGTCGCGGCAGTTGTGCCGCCAGGTGCAGGCGAGCGCGGCGGCCGGACCCAGGAAACCGTTGAGAATATGACCGCCAAACGAACGAAATTGCCGCCCAACCTACACGGGGCACGCTCCGCGCCGTCGGAGTTCCAGGGCCAGGCCAAGCCGGGCGATTTGACGCCTGCACTGAATGTGCTGCTGGGGGGGGCGACACTTTCGGCCGACGAAGCCGCCGCCGCGTTCGAGGCGATCATGTCGGGTCAGGCGCACGACGGCGAGATCGGCGCACTGCTGGCCCTGCTGGCCACTCATGTTCCGACCGCCGATGAAATCCTTGGCGCCGCCGGTGTTATGCGCAGCCACGTTGATGCGGTGCGATCGTCTTGTGATCCGTCTCAGATTGTGGACACCGCGGGTACCGGCGGGGCCCCCAAGACATTCAACGTTTCGACCGCCGCAGCCATCATCGCCGCCGCCGCTGGGGCCACCGTCGCCAAGCACGGCAACCGATCACGGACGGGCCGAGGCTCGGCCGAGGTGCTCGCGCAGCTCGGCGTCAACGTTGACGCCGATCGGGACACGCAGGCGCGATGCCTCGAACAGGCCGGCATCTGCTTTTGCTTCGCCATTCATCATCATCCCGCGGCGAAGTACGCCATGCCCGTGCGTCTGGCCCTGGGATTCCCCACGATCTTCAATCTGCTGGGGCCGCTGACCAACCCCGCCGGCGCCCGTCGGCAGCTCATGGGCGTCTACGACCGCCGGCTCCTGAAACCGATCGCCCAGGCCCTGGTCGCCCTCGGCGCCGTCCGCGCGATCGTCGTCCACAGCGACGACGGCCTGGATGAGCTATCGATCTCAGCCCCGACCCGGCTCGTGCATGTGTCCGATGGTCAGCTCGCTGAGCAAACCGTCGATCCCCGATCGCTGGGGCTATCACCTGCTGACCGTGAAACTGTCCTGGCCGTCGACCTGGAACATGCGACGGCGATGATGCGCAGCGTCATCGAAGGCACGGAAACCGGCCCGCCGCGCGACATGGCGCTGCTCAATACCGCCGCGACGTGGCTTGTCGCCGACAAGGCCGCTTCGCT
>JADFIM010000055.1 GCA_022566725.1 Planctomycetota bacterium | reverse complement strand
GCACATTAGTGGGAGCCTCACGTTCTTCGTGGGGAGTTTGTTCGTGGGCTGGTGGCTGAATCGCCGTGGCATCCTCACCCCGCTGCGGACGGCGCGTCTGGTGAACTTCGTGGTCAAGTGTCTCGCCCCGTTCGTCCTGTGCTTCGCACTGTGGCGCGTGCAACTAGCAGATGGGCCGCTGCGGTGGCTGCCATTCATTGGCATCTTCGTGGCCGCCGCGACACTGCTGCCGGCACGGGTGTTCGCAAGGCGCGCGCACCTCACCCGGCCGCAGACCGGCAGCTTCCTCCCCTGCGGCTTCTTCTCCAACCTGGGATTCTTGGGCGCCTTCATGGCGTTTGTCCTCTTCGGGGAAGAGGCCTACGGATTGTCCGTGCTGTACATGCTCTTCTTTATTCCGTGTTTCTACACCTTCGGATTTGGGATCGCGGCGCGCTACGGCCACCGGATGGACCACGATCTCCCGCATCCGACGCTGAGCGATGATCTGCGGTGGTACCCGTTCGCGGGCATGGTGGTGGGGATCCTCCTGTCGCTCTTCCACATCGAGCGCCCCACCTCGCTGACCCTGGTGAACCAGATCCTGATTCCCGTGGACACGGGCCTGTACTTGATGGCCATCGGCTCACAGCTGACGTTCGGATCGTTTGGACGATGGCGGCACGCCTCCTTCGCTCCACTCGCCGTTCTACTACCCCGATGCAAGGGCAGCTTTGCGAACAGGCATCAAGGCAATGGCAGCAGCCGCCATTGAATACCTGAAGCCAAAGTAGCCAATGCGCAGTTCAGCGCAGCAAGAGCTCATGGGTCTTGGTCACCGTCGCCGTCGCACCCGTACTGCCGCCGATCACCAGGATGCCCGATCCGCCGTTGGTAACGTTGTCCAGGATCCCGGTGAGGCTGCCGTTGGTCAGCACGGACTCGTAGACACTGATCGGGCCGTGAGCCCCCGGACCGCCGTCCTCGGCGTCGATTCCCATTAGGACCAACGGGCCCTGCCCCCACGCCGGCGCGATACACCCCAGCATCAGCAGCACCGGCAAAGACCATCGAAGCTTCAAACATCTCATTTGCACATCCTCCGTTTGAATGTTGTTCGTGAACGAGCGGTACACCCACCGTGGGTGCCGCGCCCCTGAAGCCGCATCTGACAACAACCCTCTTCAGGAGGGGTTGAAAAAGCGTTCATTTTCCGTATGCCCCCCCAATTTCCCCATTCCATCCAGAGCGCCAATCCTTCCCCCCCGACGTCGCGCAAGTCGAGGGTGTACCACAGCTTATCAGACGTGTCAACACGAAAGTCGCAAGAATCCTTATCGACGAATCGCTCTACCTGACAGCTTCGATCATAAGACCTTACAGATTACACAGTTGCGTCGTACACGCCTTGCGGGTTGACCGGGAAAAAAACCGAGAGAGTTACATCCCTCCCACGAGGGTCGTTCCCAAACTAGAAACGGCGAGACACCTTATGTAGCGTGTTTCGGGCGTGCGGCCAGGATCCGGCCCGCTGCATCACGCACGTGAGTGATCGCGCGCGATCGTGAACCGCAGCGAGCCGGCTGACGATCGACGGCGCTGCACCTGAGTCAAAGCTATCACGCTGAATCGCAGCCTCGGTGTGCGGCTGGTTCGGTTCGACCTCAACATCAACGACTACGCCCGGGTGAAAGAGGAGTCCGTGACCGGCGAGAAGCTCCAGACGCGATACGCCTTCGAAATCGGCACAATGCGCCATGTAAAAAAAGCCCACGGATAGGAATCCGTGGGCAGTCGTTACTTCACAGCGCGAGCTTGCTCTGCGCCGCAGGAGCTAGGGATCGATCCTTCCGGTGGCCGGACCGGCGGGCGCATAGAGCGCCGTCGCCGACTGCGGCTCCCCACCGAACGTGAACCCACTGCCACCGATCGTGATCGTGATGTCGATGGACTGACCTGGGTATAGACCGTCATCGGTCAACCAGCCGGAGAACACCCAGCCGTGATACATCGCCGGTGCGGTGAGGGTCACGACCGTGGTCAGCGGGTACGTCCGCTCGAAGTTCCCGAACCCGCCGCCGTCGAGCTGCAGATCCAGCGGACTTACGTCGACCCAGGCACCTGGCAGATTCGACCCAACGGCAAGCAATCCGCCCGATGTGCCCGGTGGAACGAGCCGAATGCAATCGCTAGCGCTAAACGGCGTCCCATCAAGCAGCGCGCCGCTCACGACCAGCTCGACCAAGTCGCCGGCCGGCAGATCGTTGAGCTGAAGCGCTGCGACCACATCGTCAGTCTTGAACTTCATCGAGAGGTCCGTGACGCCGTCGCCTCCAAGCTCGTGGCAATCGCAGGGCTGGCCGTCAAACGGTGTGGCGACATCTTCGAACTCTGAGTGCGGACCGGGCGGACCTTCGTGGGAAGCCACGCTTCCGCCGACACCATCGGCACGGGTCAACAGAACGGTGGACAGATCAACGTCCGTCGGATCGAAGGTGTCCGTGCCCACCAGGGCCACTGGCAGCACACCGTTGCTGTTGCGGTTGAACGAGTTCGGGCACGAACCGGGTTTGATGTCCAGATCGAGCGTGAGTACGCCGACGGGTATGTAGACGGTCACGTTGTAGACGCCCTCGGCGCCGTTACTGGCGTCAAAGAGGTTGACCCGGCCGATCGTGACGCCCTGGGGCATGATGATCCCGAAGAACCCACCACCGGTGACCGGTGCGGGCACGTTCGTCACCGTGCCGAGATTGACGTTGCCCTCGTCGAAGACCGTTACGTTGACCGTCTGCACGCCCAAGACGGCGACTACGGTCATCGCCATGGCGGTGTGGTTGTCGCCGGCCGGCGGTCCGCTGATGATGTCAAAGGCGTCTGCGAAGAAGAAGGAGCTTAGCACAGTGTCGGTCCAGCCCAGGAGCCCGGGCGGTGTTCCCGCGAACAAGCTGTTTTGGCCAGTGACAGGGCAGCGAGGATTCGGAAAGGTCGGGTCCGCTCCACCGAGATTGGCCTGCCAGGTCAGGTTGTCGAGCAGAACGCCCGGCTCGATCCATCCCGGCACGGCGTCGGTGGTGTCGAACGGGTCGCAGATCAAAACGAACTGACCGTCGGGAGCCGTCCACGGGAAGTTCTCGGTCCCCTTCGTGACCTTTCCGGCCGCTGCCACCTCGGCTTCAAACTCGGCCTGGTCGGTGGTCCAGAAGTACACCGCCGGGTCCGGGCAGTCTCCCTGCTCGCAGGTGCTGCCCGCGCCCTGGAAGGTGCCGCCGGCCGCAGCGCAGGCCTCGGCATCCGAGTCCTGACAGCTCCCATCCGGCAAGCAGCACGCACCCGGACCCAGCGATTTGACGAGGCTGACCGTTCCGGTGCCCTGATCACCGGGATTCCAACCACCGACTCGGATAATGTAGCAGTTGCCGGCGACCACGGGGACAACCTTGCGGGAGAGGAATTCGTTGCCGCCAGAACAGGGCCCGGAGGCGTCGTCGTTGCACCCCAGCAGAATCAGGTTCAGGCAGTCGCAGCCATCATAGAGCACCAGGTCGGTGTCGTAGTTGCCGTTGCCACCGTCTTCGTTGCAGGTGCTCACCGTCAGGAGGCCGGTGAAGTCGGCGGTGTAGTTGTACCAGATGTCGTGGTACGTCTGGCCGTTGAACTGGCATGGGCCGCCAGGACCATGCTGTGGCCCGTCGGTGTTCGCCCCCGTGGTGTTGTAGTTGGTAGGGCCGTTGAAGATCGGGATCGCGTCGATGCAGTTGTCGTTGACCGGCGTAAACTGTGCGAAAGCACCGCTGCCCAGGGCACAGACCAGGACCACGGCGGCACCCGCAAGCACTCGATTCATTCCGCCTGCGGCGGAGTGGTTGTACGACATCGCTGAGCCTCCTTTTCTTTGTGGTTGGAGGCCACAGGGTGGTGCTCACGATGTGATTGGCCGAGTCCCTGGCCGCCCCCGGAGGTCACGAACACCCCCTGCGACCACCTCTGGACGTTCACAGCCACCATACCACGCCGGCCGGTCGGACTGCAAGGAAAAAATCAAAAATATTGACCGGGCTCGCAGTTCGCCTGCGGCGGATCGAGCCGGGGGAGGGTCGCAAGAACGAGGACTATCGAAAGCTGGACGATCACCGGGCCGACACGGCCCGGCTCGCTGGGGACAGAAAGCCGGCGCATCGAGCCTCGCGGCGGAGCGATGTTTACCGCGACCACTGGTCGCGGCTTTACAGATTGCGCCGGGGCGGGGCAAGACCCCGCACGATGTATCGCGCAGGTCAGTGATCGAAAGCGGTCCTGAACGAATCGAAACCGCGTCGTCGAGGCGCGGTCCCGATTCCGCGGCGACACGCCGCGGCTCCGATCCTTAATACACTGCCAGGATGTCCAACGGCCCGCTGGCGTACCACATCACCTTCGGCACGTACGGCACCCGTCTGCACGGTGATCCACGAGGCACAGTTGACCGGACGCTCAACAACCGGGCGACCCGATCATCGGTGCCGACGGGGGCTGGCAGCGGATCGAGCGATCGAGATTGAACTTTCCGCCCGTGGTGCTCAGCGATGAGCTGCGGCGATTCGCGGACTCAATCGTTCCAGACCTCTGTGAGCGGGGCAGCTGGACATTTCACGCCTGCGCGAGTCGGCCCGATCACGTGCACGTGCTTTTGGGCACAGACCGCGAGGGCAAAGCCGTGCGCTCATGGCTGAAGCGATGGCTCGGCGAGGCGCTTTGCAAGCGCTGGCCGTTGCCGGACGGTGCGGGCTGGTGGGCGAAGGGCGGCAGTGTGAAATGGGTATGGCAGGACAGGTACTTTCACAACGTTCGCAAATACATCCTGTGCCAACGAAGAGCGCGTTGAACAGAGCCGCCTCGTGTCGAGGCGGTCCGCGACCCCCGGACGCGGCTTTACAACGGGGAGCGCTTCGGCTCGCCGGGGCGGCGGGGATATCGCTTGGCGGTACCGCGGTGCTTCTTGATGACCACGATCGTCCCGGTCGGTGTGTGGCTCGTTTCAACGACCGCGCAATGCAGCAGGTGCAACGCTTTCTTCGCGTCCGAGATCTCTTGGGCGACTTTTCGACCCTTGATGGTGAGCACGTGGCCGCCGACCGTGGCCAGCGGCACGGTCAGTTCCAAGAGTGTGGCCAGCCTGCCCACCGCCCGGGCGACGACTACATCGTAGTGCTCGCGATGGTTTGGATCACGGCCGAGGGTCTCCGCGCGATCGTTGATCACCTCAACGTTCGACAGCGCAAGCGTCCGAGCAACATGGCCGAGGAAGTCGGCCTTCTTGCCGGTGGCTTCCAGCAAGGTGAACTGCACGGCAGGCAAGGCGATGGCCAGCGGCAGGCCCGGCAGGCCCCCGCCCGAGCCGACATCGATCACCCGCGTCGCTTGGGCCGAGGCGATGTACGGCAGCAACGTCAGGCTGTCGAAGATGTGCTTGATCCACGCCCCGTCCGGATCGGTGATCGCGGTGAGGTTGAAGCGGGCATTCGCATCAAGCAACATGGCCAGATACGCACCCAGCCGCTCGAGGTCGCCAGCTTCAAAGGCCAAGCCGAACGCCTCCGCCTCGCGGCGAAAGGAGTCGGGCGGACGAAGGGATTGGGTGGCGGGGATCATGCGTGTGATGTGGGGATTGCACAATTCTAACATGAGCCTGTGCATGGTAGGAGCACAGCGCCATCATCTCATCATCATCGCGCGGCCTGGCGGCCGCGGCTAAACGGGCCCATGCGCAAACGGTTGTGTTTGAACGATCAATGATTCTCGCTGGTAGGATCATGCAAGATCATTCACGCTTCGTCGTCGGTGCGGTCGTACGCGAACGCTTCACGTGCGAGATATCTCGGGCGGCGCATGGCGATGTTGAGCAAGAGCCCGATCATGATCCAAGCGGACACGAGGCTTGATCCGCCATAGCTGACAAACGGCAGGGTCATGCCGGTGATGGGCATAACGCCGATAGCCATGCCGGTGTTGATGGTCATTTGGGAGAAGAGGAGGGCGACGATTCCGACGGAGACGAGTCGGCTGAAGGGGTCCTTGCACTGCGAGGCAATCAGCAACCCGCCGGTGCAAAGGACCAGGAACCCGGCCCATGTCGCCGCCCCGCCGAGCAACCCCCAACGGCAGCAGATCACTGCGAAGACCATGTCGTTGTGATCTTCCGGCAGGTTGTTGTAGATGATCAGCGCTGCGGCATGTTGCTTGCCCCGGCCCAGCCATCCCCCCGCGCCGACGAGCGTCATGGCTCGGGCCCCTTGGTAGCCGATGTCGTTTTCGTACCGGGTATCACCGGTCACTTGCGCGACCAATGCCTTGAGCCGGTCCTTCTGGTGCGGCTTGAGTAGCGGGTACATTGCGGGCGCCAACGACAGCCCGAGAAGGATGACCATCGCCAGGTGGCGAAGCTTGGCTCCCGCGGCGATCAGCATTGCAAACAGCGTCGGCAGGAAGAGCATGGCCGTGCCGAGGTCCGGTTCGATGAGAATCAAACTCATGGGCACGAACGTGAGAGCCAACGGCAGCAGCAGGCCGAGCAGCCGGCGATAGTTGCTACGAAACCGAAGGTAGTTGGCCAGCGCAAGCACATAGGCGATCTTCGCCAGCTCCGACGGCTGGAAGTCGGTGACGAGCAGGTTGATCCATCGCCGTGCACCGTTGCGAGGCCGCACGATCACCTCGGGAACCCATGGGATCAGCACGAACACGAGCATCACCAGCACAACGGCCAGCAGCGGATAACTGAGCCTTTGTGTCCAGCGGTAGTGCGGGACGGCAACGATGGCCGCCGCGGCGAGCCCCACGAGAAGGTGGACTAGATGCCGCAGGGCAAAGCCCGGCTCGGCCGTTGCGATCGCCGCTACGCCGCCAGTCGTCAGCAACAGCGCGGCGCCGACGCATACCCAACCGATGTTTCGCAGCATGACCTTGGGACGATGCAAGGCGCGAGCCCTGGTCGGAATACCGTTGGACCGCGAACCATTCGTCCGGACTTCGCAGGCGACCAGCGTCACGATTCATCCTCCGGCAGATAGCCTTGGGCCCCAAGGGCACGGATGATCTCGTTGGCGATTGGCCCGGCAGTCCGGCCGCCGGACCCGCCGTATTCCACAACGACGGCGATGGCATACTTTGGCTGAGGTGAGCCGGCGGTTCGAGGCCCGACCAGACCGACGAACCAGGCGTGCGACAGGTCGGCGAATGACATGTCCGGCTCCCCATCACCGGTGGTATCCACGCGCAGGGGCGGCGCTTGAGCGGTGCCCGTCTTGGCCCAGACCGTCACGCTGCCGACGTTTATGATCGGGTCCATCGTGCCATCGGCATAGCGGATGTGGTGGCCCGTACCATGGACTTCCTCCACGGATTGGCGAAGGCCCTCCAAGATTCTCTGGACCAGTCGCTCGTCCAGGGACAGATCTTCGCGCTGACGAATCGCATCGGGGTTGCGCAGGAGCCTCCCGCCGCGCGGGTCATTTCTGATCAGCGACGGATCGCGGCGCACACCCCGGCGGGCAAGCGTGGCGTAGGCGTTGGCGGCCTGGATCGGCGTCCAGGTCACCGGTCCCTGGCCGATGCCCATGATCACGGAGGTGAATCTCTGCTCGCCGGTAGCGCGAAGGGCCGCCAGGGCCTGCTCACCGGGCACCGTGCCGCCGCTCTCCCCGCGCCACGTCTCTGTGCCGGAATCATCTTCAACCTGATACAGCAGGCCGACATCGAGCGGCTGACCAAAGTCGAAGCGTCTATACCACGACGTCAATGCCGCAAGGCCGAGTCGATCCGCCAGTGTGTAGAAGTAGATATTGCACGATCGTGAGAGGGCTTCTTCGACTAGAAGCGCACCATGGGTGTTGTACAGCGGCGGGCGGTAAATCCAACACCGAGCCCGATCTTCTCGCTCGGGAAAGTAGTGACCGGTGCATTCGATCGGCTCGCCCAGGCGATGCACCCCTTGGGAGACTGCTGCGGCAAGAACCATCGGTTTGATGGTGGAGCCCGGCGGATAGATCGCTTCGACCGCACGGTTGACCCACGGCTGACTCTGTTTCCGGCCGGCCGCGGACATCTGCTGACCCATCGCGATCGTCGGCATCGAGACCATCGCCAGGATCTCACCGGTCTGGAGGTCGAGCACGACGGCGGCACTGTTGAGCAGGCTGCCTCGCGGCAGTGCGTGAGGCCTCGGTGTGCCGTCACTGTTCCAACCGGCTTGCCATTGCGCCACCCTGGTCAGCTCAAACTCAGGCGCGAGGATCGCCTGGATCCGGGCCTGCAGCGCGATATCCAACGTGATGAGCAGATCCTCGCCGGGTGCGTGCGGGCGGCGTTGTTCCCGGCCGGTGTCGAGCCGTTTGCGAACGACCCCGCGCATTCCGCGCAGATGGTCCTCAAAGACACGTTCCAAGCCTCGCGCACCGACAACGTCGCCGATCCGATAGCCGCCGAGATCGATCTGTTCGGTCTGCCGGCCGGTTGTCGGATCGACGACACGATGGATGAACGGGCGGCGATTCATATCCACAGCCCAGACGTCATCACGAATCGCTCCCAGGATGTGATCGGCGACGCCGTGAACCTGGATGGTGACGGGCTCGGAGGATCGTATCGGCCGAGGCAGTGTGGAGCGGTCGAGCGTGACGTCAGCGGTCATCCACGGATAGGCGCGGCGATGCGAGTCCTGCACCACGATCATTCCGTCAAGTTGCTCCGCAACCCGACGAAAGTCGAACGCAACCTGGATCGGCACTCTCGGCAGAAGAACATGCGGTTGTCGCTGCTCACGAATGGGGCGCGGTCGAAAGTCTGCCTCATCAACCGGGCCGCGGCCGAACTTGATGTCCTGGCGAAGCTGACGGTCCCAGACCACCGCTGCCGTTGACTGCACCTCCTTCTTTATGGCATCGAGACGTCGGTCCAGCTCGGCCCGGTCGATTCCGCCGATCTCCATGACGGCGGCCCAGACCTCCTCGACCTGTCCTTCATACTCCGAAAGATACTCCCCGATGGCCGCCTCTCGTTGTTCGGGACTCATTGCCGCCCACTCGCCTCGGTGCGCTGACTTGGCGCGTTGATCGGCACGCTTGAGCGCCCAGGCGCCGGTGATCACCTCATAGTGCACCGCGACGTCGTACCCGGGGCGATCGGCGACCAACACCCGTCCACGACGATCGAGAATTCGACCACGGTAGGTCGGCAGGTAGGTCACCAGGTTCAGCCGTCGCTCAGCCGTGGCGAGGCGATCGGCTCCCTGCACCACCGCCAGCTTCCACAGTTGAGCCCCAAGCCCGGCTGCCACCACCATCGCGATCGCGAGCAACAGCAGCAGGCGACGATGAAACATGCTGGTGATGAGCTTGCGGCGGTTCATGCTTCGGTGGGCATCGAGAAGAGGCGCTGACGTGTCTGGGTCGATTTGCGTTATCGAGGCCGACGAGCCGATTCGCCACAGTGTAAGGAGGCAGACCTACACACTAAAGAGGAAGCGCATGACATCGCCATCGCGGATGCGAGAGTTCTTGCCCTCGGTTCGAAGGCGGCCCGCGGCTCGGATGGCCTTTTCACTCTCATGCTGCACAAGATCATCGACGCTATAGCATTCGGCGCGGATGAAGCCGCGCTGCATGTCGGAGTGGACAACGCCTGCCGCCTGCGGTGCCGTGGCCTGGGCCGAGACCGTCCAGGCCCGAATCTCTTTGGGGCTGGTGGTGTAGAACACGGCCAGACCCAGGAGCCTGCACACCCCACGAGCCACCGGCCCAATCGCGGGCTCCGTCAGGCCCAGCGCCTCCAGCATTTCTAATCGGTCAGCTTCATCGAGCTCGGCCAACTCTGCCTCAAGCTTCCCAGACACCGCCACCGCCTCGCCGCCGGAGGATGCCCCATGGCTGTGAACGAGTTTGGCCGGCTCCGATTCGCCGGCCAAGTCGTCCTCGCCGACATTGGCCACATACAGCACACGCTTGGCCGTCACCAGCCCATAGCTGGAGATGACCGCCTGCTCCGACTGCGACCAGTCGGTGATGGTGCGGACCGGCCGGCTGTCATTGAGCGCTTCCAAGGCCCTTTCCAAGACGGCGCCTCTGGCCTTGGCGTCGGCATCGCCCGATCGCGCGGGTCGGACGGCCTTGTCGAGCGCTGATTCGGCAAGCTGCAGGTCGGCCAGGATCAGCTCAATCTCAAGGGTCTCAATGTCGCGAATCGGATCGATCGACCGGCCGGCGCCGCCGTCGTCGAAACAGCGGACCACCTGGCAGATTGCATCCACCTGCCGCACGTGTGAGAGCAGCGGCCCGGCCTTCGCGGCGCCCCCGCCGGCGTCGATGCCGGGTATATCGACAAGTGTGATGGTCGCCGGCGTGACTTTGCGCGTTTCCACGTATTTGGCGACCAATGCCAGCCGAGGATCAGGAACTATGGCGACGCCGACGTTCGGTTTCGATGCACCCGGAACAATGCTCGCATGGCCGCCAGTCAGCGCATTGAACAGCGTCGTCTTTCCGGCGCCGGGCAGGCCGACGATGCCGCATTCCATGGCCGTGGCCTCTTGACGAGCTGCGTGTCACCCAACAACGCATGATACCGACACCCGGGGTGGGTTTCATATGCCCTCGTCGGCCTCATCAAGTGCGCAGCTCTCTCACGAAACGCGGTCCGTGTGGGCTCATGCGGCGCGTACCCGCACTTCCTTCTTGAGCCGGCCCTTCAGCGCGTCCTCGGTGGTGTCCAGCTCATAGCGGGTCTGAAGATTCATCCAGAATTGGGCCGAGAGACCGAAATGGCGGCTCAGGCGCAAGGCGGTGTCTGCCGTGATGGCGCGGCGGCCCTTGACGATCTCGTTGATCCGGCGGGGCGGCACGCTGATGTCCTTCGCCAAGCGGTACTGGCTGATCCCCAGGGGAGCGAGGAACTCGTCTCTTAGAATCTCGCCGGAGTGAATTGGCGCGAGTCTCTTAGCGGCCATAGCTGAACAGCTCCTAATGGTAATCGACGATCTCAGCCTAGCGCTATCATCGTCAATTGTTCGGCCCTGCGCTGACCAACTCCCCCCAGCTCACCGGCCGCCCCACCGCTTCGGCCAGCCTTGCCAAGTAATCGCTGCGCTCGATCTCCACGCAACCGAATTGGCCCAGATGCTCAGTGCGGAACTGGGTGTCCAGCAGGGAGAAACCGCGGTGTCGCAGCCAACGAACGAGATGAACAAGACAGACTTTTGACGAGTCTGTTCCGCCGAGCTCGGGGCGGCTGAACATCGACTCGCCGAAGAAGGCCGCGCCGATATGTACGCCGTACAGCCCGCCGACGAGCCGGCCGTTGAGCCGAGCTTCGATACTATGAGCGTGACCAAGCATGTGTAGGCCGTGGTAAGCATCGATCATGCGGCGATCGATCCAACTGAGGTCATCTTGTTGCCGTGGCGCCGCGCAGGCCCGCATGACCGCCTCGAACGCGGTATCGCAGCAAATGTCGAACCGGTTCTTGCGAACCTCCCGCGCGAGGTTCTTCGGAACGCGAAACGCCTCCAGCGGGATGACAGCGCGCGGCTCGGGGCTGAACCATTCGATCTGAGTGGTCAGGGGGTTGGCCATGGGAAACCAACCATGCCGGTACGCCCACAACAGCAGGCTGCTGGTGAGGTGCTGCGGATCGACCTGATTCGGTGGTTGCGTCTGCATTGGTGTCGCCACGATTGCCCGGGGAGCCTCCACATACACTATGATCGCTCCACTTTGTGAGCGCAGCCGGGCGTACTAGGAACGATGCTCGTCGATGAATTATCGCCGCCTGGGCATGTGGGGGCTGAAGCTCTCGGAGATCGGCTTCGGGTCGTGGCTGACGCTGAACCGCCAAGATCAGGACGTGGCCACGGCTTTGCACCGCGTCGCCTACGAACACGGAATCAATTTCTTTGACACGGCCAACGTGTACGGCCGGGGCCGAACGGAGGTCCTCGTCGGCAAGGCGTTGAGCCCCTTTCGCCGGGACACCTACATTCTGGCCACCAAGGTCTACTGGCCGTTCGAGAAGGACTGGCCGTTTCCCGAGGCGAATGATCGCGGGCTGGGCCGCAAGCATGTCTTCTGCCAATGCCATGCCTCGTTGCACCGTTTGGCCACCGACTACATCGATCTGTACCAGTGCCATCGCTACGACGAGAAGACGCCGCTGCCCGAGACCTGCCGGGCGATGAACGATCTCATCAGCCAGGGCAAGATCCTGTACTGGGGCGTTAGCGAATGGACGGCTCAGCAGATCGGCGAGGCGGTCGGCATCTGCGAAGATCACGGCTGGTATCAGCCGGTGAGCAACCAGCCGCTGTACAACATGCTCGAACGGCACTGGGAGGCGGAGGTCTTGCCGACCTGCGCCCGGCTGGGATTGGGCGTCGTCAACTTTTCTCCGCTGGCCGAAGGCGTCCTCACCGGCAAGTACATCGATGGCATCCCACCCGGCAGCCGAGCTGCTGACAAGCAGGCCGGCGAGTTCATCCGGCCCAGGCTCACCGACGACAACCGGGCCAGGCTGGCAAAGCTCGCCGACCTCGCGGCAGGCCTGGGGACGCCCATGTCCAATCTGGCCATCGCATGGTGTCTGCGCCGCCCTGAGATCACCAGTTGCATTATCGGGGCAACCAGGCACGAACAAGTTGTCGAGAACGTCAAGGCCAGCGATCTCGAACTTGACGACCACGTGCTCGACCGCATCAGCGCGATCCTGGGTGGTTGACACCAGGCACATCCGATTCATTACGGAGGCCGGGCCGGTCCATCGCAGCGCGCCGAAGTGG
>JADFIM010000054.1 GCA_022566725.1 Planctomycetota bacterium | reverse complement strand
TCGAGCAGGGTCAGCGCGCGCAGCAAATCCTGCAATGCGGCGCGATCGTTCAGGTCGGCCAGCTCGATCCGCACCCGGTCAGCCCGTGCGACTGGCGCGGCGCCTCGCACCATACGCTGCACGTCTTGCCCATCCGCAGCACCAATAGACGAGATCACAAAGATCCACGAACCGTCATCCCTCGCCGCCTGCTGCAAGGACGCGAATCCTTCGGAAAGAAATCGTTGATATGGCCACGTCTCCACGCGCACGACTCGCCCTGGGGCCCCGGTCGGCTCGATCCCGTCGATGGCCAGGGCTGTCGGCTCTGGGGCCTCTGCGGACCCCTCGTCAATCGCCGACTGATCGCGCAGCCACTGGTCCACATCGGCGAGCACGCTACGGATCTGGGCCAGCGCCCCGACGGAGCCGAGTTCTATGCCTCGAGGAGGCACAGCCCCGCCCGGCAGCAGTAGATTGGACACGGGTGGGGAAGCCACCACCAGGCCGGGGCGGATGGTGCGCAGCAAGTGGACGATCTTGGCGACCAAGGCCGAGGGGTGCAGGGCTCCATCGGGCCGCATGACCTGTGCGGTCCCCGCCGGGTCGGGGGGCAGCGTTCGGGACCACACAATGGCCGGTTGTTCGCCGCGACTGCGCATTGCCTCGCACACCCCAAGCACGCCGGTCTCGATCGACCCGGGTCGGGGTTCCAGCACAACGACTTGCTCGCATCGGCCGAGCAATCGCTGCACGATCGAGTCGTCGATTGGGTGAACCAGTCCCAGCTGAAGCACAGGCACTCGGCCGTGCAACCGCAGCAGGTGAATCAGGTGGAACATGGCCCCGGCGGCGGCGCCGATGACAATGAAGCCGACCGGCAGCCTTTCCCCGGGGCTGGGGGCGCTGGTGGTGAGGTTCATCTCCAATCGACGAGCCATCCGAAGCACGCCGCCCGTCTCAGCCCAGCGGGGGCCGCGTCGGTCGCGGTGGACAATAGGGGTATGGACAGGATCCGTGACTCGATTCGGACGAGCATCCAGCGTCTCGATGGCTCGCAGAATCCAGCGGTGCACCACCATCGCCACCACACCGCGCCCGGCTCGGCTCAGACGCAGTCCCTTCTCCATCGCATCGCGCAGTTGTGCAACTCCAGTCGGCTCGATGCATGGCAGGTCCAAACCAATGGCTGCGCGTCGCGGGCACGATGCCCGACAATTCTGCGGATCGTCTTCCAACACCAGGCACATTGCACCCCCGCTATCAAATGAGCGGTCGCAAGCCCGGCTGATCGCAGGCATGGTGATATCGAGCTGGTCGTTGGGAACCAGCGCGAAGGTTTGATGGGCCGAGACCGCTGCATGCGCGGCGAGTGTCACGCCGCGGCTGGCGTCGGGAGTTGCGAGCAGGCTCGTTCCGTGGGTACGCAGCAACTGCGAGACCACACGGTCCCCGCTCAGATCGAACAGGCTGGAGAATGATTCGCTTCGAGGTCCCGCGAGCAGTTTCACGAGGGTCTCCGCTTCCAGCGCACCCTTGAGCATGGCCTCGGCGGCGGAGAAAAGGGCCCAACCTTCGTGCTGAGCGAGGTTCACCTGCTGGGGGGTGGATCGCATAGTGCTCACGAGAGGGTCGATTGTACGGCCGGCCAGCCGCCCTCGATTCACCTCGTGGCGGTGCCGGTTGGGCCGCGGCCGCCCTTGTTCACGCCCGGTGTTCGAGATAGGCTGTCTGCATCAGCCTGGTTCCTGAGCATCGGCCGTGAGCCACGATTCTGGCGATCTTCCACAGCCCAGCGCGCGCAGCCTCGGGGCAAGCCTCGCCCCCGTGCTTACCGAGGCCTGCGGGGGACAACTGGGAGAAATCACCTGGTTCAAGGCTGACTGGCAGCGAGGCGGAGCGGCCACGGGCACCGCGACGCTGCGCCTCCCCGATGGCGGCGAGGCCCCCGTGGTGGTGAAGCTGCCCGTCGTGCAGCGCGAGCTGCTGTGGACGCGCCGGCTTCAGACCCCTGACAGCCGGACCCTCGTAGTGGCGAAGCTGTATGCCTCCGGCGAGACCCTCGGTGACTACGATCTGGCCTGGATGGTTATGGAGCGTTTTGGGCATGGGCCGCTTGGCACCCACTGGCACCAGGACCATACGATGCGAACGGCTGACGCAGCCGCCCGATTCTACGCCGCCACATCAACCTATCCCGTCGATACCCAACCAAAGACCGAGCCGTGGACTGAGCTGGTGCGCGACGCACAGCGAAGTTTGAAGATCAACGCCATCGCTCACAAGCAGCGTTGGAACTCAGCCATCAAGGTGCTTCGCCATCGTCTCGACCGGATTCTTGAGCAATGGCAGGCCCGGGACGACCGCCAATGGCTGCACGGCGACCTTCATCTGGCCAATGCCATGAGCCGCGTCTCTCTGGAGTCGGGCCCGGTGAGTCTGATCGATCTGGCGGAAGTCCGCCCTGGCCATTGGGTCGAGGATGCGATCTACCTGGAGCGCCAACTGTGGGCGCGACCCGAGCGCCTTGGACCCGCCAAGCCTGTCAAGGCGATCGCCGATGCTCGTAAAGCGCAGGGGCTTGCTGTTGACGAAAACTACCCGCGCCTGGCCATGATTCGGCGAGCCTTGCTAGCGGGCACTGCACCGAAGTTTCTCAGGTCCGAAGGCAATCCGCGATACCTCGAGGCATGCCTGATCTGGCTGGAAACCGCCCTTGAAGAACTGAAATAGACGGTGGTGAGCGGTTCACCGGGAGTGAGGCTCGATCGTTGCCAGGGCCGCAGCCGTGCGATAGGATCACCGCGGTCATCCCGACCCAGCACGTGAGGGAGTAATGACCGATGGATCGCGACCGGCTCAAGCAGGTTCACCAGACCGAGGTCAGCGAAAGCCGCCTCAACGAGGATTTCCTTCTGTGGCTGCGGACCAAGGGGCCGTCGTGGCTGCTAATGGTTCTTATCGCGGTGGGAGTCTACATGGGCTTGCTCCGCTGGAAGCAGCACAAGCGCGCGTACGTCGAGCAGGGGTGGACGGCGTTCCTGGAAGCTCGACTTCCCGGCAGCTTCGAGGACGTCGCTGAGAATTATGCTGACATTCCGGGACTGCCGCTGCAGGCGAAGCGGCAGGCCGCGGACACGCTCTTGCGAGCAGTCCAGGCCGGCCGGGCGCTCGGAGCCGATCCGACGCTGACCGATCCGCTGCTCACACTTACCGATGAGCAGCGCCTGGAGTATCTCGACCGCGCCGACCGTCTGTTTCGGGAGGTGCTTGAAGCGGACGATCAATCCCTGGCGATGACGCTGCACGCGGTCAGCGCGCTCAACGGACGGGCGGTGGTGGCGGAGTCGCGCGGCGATCTGGAGCCGGCCCGAAGCCTGTATGAACGGGCAGCCCGCCGCGCCGAACCCTACTACCCCAAGTTGGCCCAGCGTGCGCTCGCCCGCGCCGCGAGGGTCGGTGATTACGCCCAGACTGTCTCACTGCCGACGCGGGAGCAGCTGCCTGACCAGCCCGAGGCTGAACCGCTTGAGCCGGTGGCTATTGAGGAGGTGCTCCGCGATCTCCTGCCGACGGTCGAGGTCGGCGGCGGTTGATGCCCTCCGCCCGGGATGCGAAGTCAAAATCCAACGGCTCCAGCGGCGACCTGATCGCCCCAGGCGGAAAGGTTGATCGCGAAGCGTTGTTCGCGCTGTACGAACAGCAAGCCGACGATGACGACACGCCGATCTCGGTTCGATTCAAGCTCACTCGAAACGTCAACAAGCGCCTCGATCGCTATCTCGTTGATCGCATTCCGTTCCTGAGTCGAACGTCCCTGCAGCGGCTGATCAAGGAACAGGCGGTGACGGTCAACGGCCGAGTCCCTCGGCCTTCGACACGGCTCCATGCGGGCGATGAGATCGTGGCCATCCTTCCTCCCCCGCCGAACACACAGATCGCCGCCGAGGACATCCCTCTCGACGTGCTTTATGAAGATGACGAATTGATCGTTCTCAACAAGGCCGACGACATCATCGTCCATCCGGCCCGTGGCCATAGGTCCGGAACGATCATTAACGCTCTGGCGTATCACTTCCTGCACCGCTCGGGCGGGACGCTCTCCACAATCGGAGAGGAGTTTGCCCGCCCAGGCGTGGTGCATCGGCTCGATCGCCATACGACCGGCGTGATGGTCGCGGCCAAATCAGAGACGGCCCATTGGCGATTGGCCCGGCAGTTCGAGCAGCGCCGCACCGAGAAGCGATACCTCGCCGTCGTGCACGGCCAGGTCGAGCCGGTCACCGACGTCATTGATGTTCCACTCGGCAAACACCCCTCCCGCAGGGAGAAATATGCCGTCCGCTGGGACGACACCGGTAAGCCCTCGGTGACGATCTACCACGTGCGCGAACTGTACGATCAGTTCTCGCTTGTGGAGATTCAGCTCAAGACCGGCCGAACGCACCAGATCCGCGTGCATCTGGCGTATCTCGGTTACCCGGTCGTCGGCGATGAGATGTACGGCGGCAGACATCTGACGGTCGGCGATGTGACCGGTCCGGCGGGGGCCGGCGATCGATCTGCTCGCGACCCGTTGATCGCGCGTCAGGCGCTGCACGCGGCGATGCTGAGCTTCACCCATCCGATCTCAAACGAGGCCATGACGTTTCGATCGCCGCTGCCTCAGGACTTCCGCGACCTGGTTATGCTGCTCCGGCAATTCCGTTTCGTGAAGGCGCCCAACGTCGCCGGCGCGACGATCGAGCTGGCCCAGATGCTGTGAGCAAGTGCCCCTGACCCCTGACCCCTTTCTCACCTGAGCTTGATCGACACCAGCGCGATCATGGCGAACACGACCGCCAACACCCAGAACCGTGTGACCACCTGCTGCTCGGACCATCCGCCCAGATGGAAATGATGATGGACCGGTGAGCAGCGGAAAACTCGCTGACCTTTCGTCGACTTGAAGTAGGCTACCTGGATGATCACGCTGGCCATCTCCATGAAGAACACGCCGCCGATGATCAGTAGCAGAATCTCCTGACGAATGGCCACGGCGATGTAAGCCATCAGGCCGCCCAACGGCAGCGCCCCGGTGTCGCCCATGAACACCTGGGCCGGCGCGCAGTTGAACCACAGGAACCCGAGACACCCGCCCGCCATCGCTCCGGTCACGATCATCAACTCCGCCGCCCCGTCGATATGAGGGAAGTTAAGGAACTTCGCCGTCTCCACGCTCCCGGCGATGAAGCAGAGGACCATCAAGGCAAACGAGGCGACCACCAGGGTGCCCGCCGCCAGACCGTCCATGCCATCGGTGAGATTGACAGCGTTGGATGTACCGGCAATGAGCAGCATCGAGATGAGCACGAAGGCAAATCCTCCCAGCACCAGCACGCCTTGCTCCAACTCCATGGTGCCCGGCCGATACGTGCGTTGAAGTGGAAGCGTCAGCACCCGGGTCGTCTCGTCGCCGATGCCATGGCGAAACAGAAATAAGCCCGCCACCGCGCCGATACCGAGTTGAAACAACAGCTTCTCCCACGGATGGAGGCCTTCGCGCGAGCCCGGCGCTCGGCGGGCCGAGGTCAGCTTGAGCCAATCGTCGGCGCCTCCGAGCAACGCCAGCCAACCCAGCACGAAGAACGCGATGATCACGTAGCGGTTGCGCAGGTCCGCCAGCAGGAGCATGGTCAGGAGTGTCGCGCCGACGATGAGAATCCCCCCCATGGTGGGGGTGGCCGTCTTGCTGGCCATCAACTCATTCAGGTCGGTATGGTAGAACTCCGGGGAGTCGCCGATCTTCTGTCGAATCAGCCAGCGAATGACCCCCCGGCCGAAGACCAGCACCAGTCCGAAGCTCAACAGCGCCGCTACGAAGGCTCGGAATTCGATGTAGTACAAGACCTCTAGCAGCGAATAGAGGCCCCAATCGTCGATCCTGTCGCTGGTCGCCTGGAGCAGGTTGTAGAGCATGCTGACGGGTTAGGGGTCAGGGGTTAGGAGTCAGGAGTTAGGGTTGGCGGCTCGCGAACGCCAGGCGTTCTTCCATTTGTTTCGCGGCGGGGCTGGCCCCCGCGCTGTGTCCCTGCCACAACATCGCCACCTTCGTGTCGTCGCTTGATTGCATCCATTACTTGTTCAAGCGCGACCGCCCGCGAACCCTTCAGCAGCACAGTATCACCCGGCTGAAGAAGACCGGCCACCTCGGCTGCGGTCTTCGCGTTCATTTCGCTCAGCAGGGTGAGCCGATTCGCCGGCCAGACCCCCCTGATCGGCACCGCGGTGTGTTGTGCCAGCGGGCCGACCAGTATCACTTGGTCGATCGGCGCCCCTCGATCGAGGTCAACGACGAATTGGCCAATCTCTCGGTGCAGCTGTGGCGCGGCCTCGCCAAGCTCCAGCATATCACCAAGCACCAGGACGCGACGCGTGGCGTCGGCAGTGAGCTCGGCGAACGTGGTCACGGCCGCGATGACCGAGTCGGGGTTCGCGTTGTACGCATCGTTATACACAACGATGTCGCCGATGCGATGACAACTCATGCGCATCTCGACCGGCTCGCACTGCCCAAGAGCCGCGTCGATCCGTCGATCGGCGATCCCCAGCCGGCGCGCCACGGCCACCACCGCCAGCGCGTTGAGCGCGTTATGCTTGCCCGGCAGGCCGAGGTGAAATCGGTCGCGGCCGTTTACCTCGAACCTCCAGCCGCCCTCATCGGCACCCCAGTCGGTCAATCGAAGATCGGCATCATCGGCCTGCCCGAACAGAACGAGCGACTCGGCCCTGTGAATATGTCGGCGCAGATGCGGCGAGTCGGCGTTGACGACCGCAAAAGAGTTCGATTGCATATGCCGCAGCAGCGCCGCCTTCTCGAGAGCAACCGTCTCCAACGACCCGAAACCTCCAAGGTGCCCGCGGCCGATCATTGTAATCAGGGCCACATCCGGCTGGGCCATCGCGGCGAGCTGATCAATCTCTCCCGGCCGGTTGGCCCCGATCTCAACGATCAGATATTCATCCTGGGGATCGGTCCGCAGGATCGTCAGAGGAACGCCAATGTCGTTGTTGTACGATCTTGGTGCGGCGCTGCCCCGCATCGAGGTCGAGAGCGCCGCGTCAAGGAGGTGTTTTACGGTGGTCTTGCCGGCCGAACCCGTGATGGCGATCACCCTGGTCCGGCGAAGCTGCCGACGGTAGGCGCACGCCAGCCGCCCCAAGGCCGCCCGCGTGTCATCTACCTGTAACACGCCGACATGGGGTGGCAGGTCACCCTCAAGCGGGTGGCGGTGAACGATCAGCAAATCCGCTCCAGCGTCAACCGCCTGCCGCAGATAGTCGTGGCCGTCGTGGTGCTCGCCCTTGATGGCTACAAAGCATTTGCCGGCGAGGTCGCTCCGCGAGTCGATCCCGACGCCGGCAAGAGTCGCCGGGCGATCCGGGCGTTGCAGCCATCGGCCGGCAGCACGGGCGAGCAGATTGTCCGCGGTGAAGAAGTTCACGTGACCGCCTTGGCTCGTTGATTTGCCAACGCCTCGGCCGCCACGAGACGATCGTCGAACGGCCGCCTTTCGGTGCCGATGATCTGGTACGGCTCGTGTCCCTTGCCGGCGATGAGCAGTACGTCGCCCGGCTGAGTCCGCTGGATCGCGTGCTCGATCGCGTGTCTCCGATCGACCAGCGTGATCGTCTCGGCCAGTTGTTGGGCGGGTATTCCCTCAAGGATGTCGTCAATGATTGCCTGCGGGTCTTCGGTACGCGGATTGTCGGAGGTGATGATCAATTCGTCAGCGAACCGCGCGGCGGTCCGGGCCATCCGTGGGCGTTTGGTGCGATCACGGTCGCCGCCGCAACCGAACACCAGCCGCAATCGACCACCGATGGGCACCATCGGCCGCAGCGCGCGCAACACGTTCGCAAGAGCATCATCGGTATGGGCGTAATCAACGAGCACCGTGAATTCGTCACCGGGCCCCGTCACCGCCTCCAGGCGCCCTGGCGGCGGCGTGCAGCAGCTCAGCCCCGATTGCAACGCCGCCCTCTCAACGCCGAAGACCCAACACACGGCCGCAGCGTGCAGCGCGTTAGCGACATTGTGCCGGCCGATCAGCCCCAGGCACACCTCAAACACGCCCCACGGTCCAGTCAATACCGCTTGGACGTTCTCGATCGTTTGGCGGCCAACCTCGGCGAAGCAGTCGGCGGTCGGGTCGGTCAGGCTGCAGCGGAGCGTTCGGCCCGCACAATCCCGCAGCATTCGATCGGCTGCGGGATCGTCAATGTTCACGATCGCGCAGCTCTCTGCTGCCAAGGATTCAAAGAGGCCGGCCTTGGCCTGAGCATACGCGTCCATCGTGCCGTGGTAATCGAGGTGGTCACCCGACAGATTGGTGAAGACCGCCGCGTCGAAGCTTAGACCGGCAGTCCGGCGCTGCTGTAGGGCATGGCTGGAGACTTCCAGCACTGCGACCGCGCAGCCGCTGTCCACCATTCTCCGCAGAATGCGGCTGGTCTCGATGGCCGGCGGCGTGGTCAGGGACGCCGGGGTGACGGCCGCTCCATCGTCGATCTGCACCGTTCCGACAAGGCCGCAGCGAACGCCGGCCTGGTTGAGAATCTGATGGATGAGGTGAGCGGTCGTGGTCTTGCCGTTGGTGCCGGTGATGCCGATCAGTCTCAAGGCCTTGCCGGGATGGCCGTGGAAACGTTCGGCCAGTCTCCCCACAGCGGTAGTAACATCGTCGGCCACCAATGCAGCCACGTCGTCGGGAACGGCACCGGCGTCCTTGCACAAAACGGCAACCGCGCCACCGGTGATCGCATGCGCAATGAAGGTACAACCATCGATTTTGGCACCTGCTCTGGCAACAAACAGGCAGCCGAGGCTGGCGCAGCGGGAGTCCTCGACGATCTCACGTATGACCGTCGAACCTGACCCACGAACCAGCTCGATCGATAGGCCGGCAATCAGTTCGGCGATGGTCATGCCATTTGGCAACGAACAACCCCAGCGCAAAGGATATCGGGATTGGCCGCCGCCCGGCCGTAGAAATCGGACGGCTATGGAAGAATGAGCATAGCGTCGCCGTAGCTGTAGAACCGGTAGCGCTGCTCGATCGCCTCGTGATAGACGGCCTTGAGGCGATCCAGCCCGATCATAGCCGCCACCAGGGCCAGAAGCGTGGAGCGAGGAAGGTGGAAGTTGGTCAGCATCCCATCAACATATTTGAACTGATAGGGCGGAGCAATCAGAAGATTCGTTTGCCCGCCCAATGGGCCATCCAACGCAGTCGTTTGAGGCAATGGCTCCGGCAGCGATTCAAGCGTGCGGACCACGGTGCTGCCGACAGCGAAGATCCGCCCCCGCCGACCCGTGCGCTGCTCGCGCAGAGCTGCGATCGCGTCAGGCGAGACCACATAGTGCTCTTCGTGCATCACATGCTGGTCTATCCTGGGCGAGGTGATCGGCTGAAACGTCCCCAGGCCGATGTGCAGCATCACGTCGATCCGCTGCACGCCGGACTTCTCGAGCCTACCCAGAAGATCAGGCGTGAAGTGCAGCCCTGCGGTGGGCGCCGCCACCGATCCGCGCTGCTGAGCATCTGCATAGACCGTCTGGTACCACTGCCGATCGAGCGCATCGGCGACGAGCTGATCGCCCCGTGCCCGGCGAATGTACGGGGGCAGCGGCGTATGCCCAACTCGATCCAGCACCGAAGTCGCTGACCCCGGCCCAAGCACCCGCGCCACCCAGCCCGCCGCCTGGCGGTCGAGCAGTTCCAGGAGATGTCCTTGCGCGCGGCCTTGTGGATCGAGCAGTTCGATCTGCTGGCCCCGCCGTAGTCGGCCGTTGCTTCGGAGCATCACCAGCCACCGGCCCGGCTCGGGCTCGTCGAGAAACAGTCCTTCGACGCGGCCGCCGGTGCCGACACGCCGACCAAGCAGCCTGGCGCGCACGACCGCGGTGGTGTTGAAGACCATCGCGTCGCCCGACTGGAGGTAGCCCGGCAGATCGCGCACGTGGCGATGCTCGATCGTGTCCCGGCAGCGGCTTATCACCAGCATCTTTGCTGAGTCGCGCGGCTCAACCGGGCGGGTGGCGATCAGCGCCTGCGGAAGCTGGTAATCAAGCTCATCGGTTCGCAGCACGTGTTTCGACATTTGCACGTTGGCGGTCCCGGGCCGTGGAGCCGGGACAACATCCGGCACAACCAGATTATCCCGCGCGGTTCCTACTTAGCCAGGCGTCCCGTGAGCGAATCGCCGGAGCCGGGTTGTTATAGGCGGCTACGTCCGGCCGGGGCCCGCAGCTGCAATCGGTGCGCGCCGTGCTACTCCCTTGGTGTGCACGTGGAGAATAGGTTCAACGAGTTCGATCCGGTCGAGCGGCTCATTCGGGTTCATGCCGAGAGCCTGGCCACGGCGCTGCGGAACCGCCAGGCGAGCGAAACCGCCCCGGCCTCTCGTGAGTGCGACGCCGGGCAATGCCGGATCGTGCTCAACGCCGCCCGCCGGGAGATCGACCGTCTGCGGCGCGGCTTGGTTCAGCCGGCCCAGGCTGACATGTTCCAGCCATCGCTGAATCGCCTTGCACGCGATGTGCCACCCGACCCGCAGGCGTCTCCGCCGAGCGATCGCAAACCCTACGCCCCCGACCCGCTCGGCAAGCCCACCGAGTTTCGAGATGTGACCCCACCCGATCCGGCCGAGATCGTCCGCGTCGTGAACTACTTCCACGTCACGAACCTCGGCACATTGCTCGACGTGCTCGCCTGAACTGACTTGCACGAATCGAATCCACCTGTGTTCTGCGGCTGTGTATGCCCGGCGCGCGGGCGACAGTCTGTTTAGCCGCGGCCTCCAGGCCGCGCGCGTGAGCACTACCCCTCAAGTCTGCAAGCCTCCAAGCCTCAAGCCTCTCCTCAACCCCAATTGGCGAGCAGTGTCAGCAAGTCGAAGATGCCGACGACGCCGTCACCGTCAAGGTCGGCGGGGCAGTCGCATTCGTCAAGGCAGGGTCCCCACGAACCGAGCAACAAAGCCAGATCGAAGGCGCCCACTTGCCCGTTGTGGTCCAGATCGGCAGGGTCATAGTTCACCGCCGTGCCGCCGGAATAAACTCTAACCAGTCCGTTTCGACCGCCGACGACCATTTCCCATGAACCATCACCGACAATGTCCGGAATGGCAGCGATGGCATCGACCGCGGACCCGTAGTTGATCGAATCGAGGACCGAGCCGTCCGTGCCGTCGAGGAAATAGGCGACGTTATTGGAGAACAGTGTGCCGATCACCACGTCGTTAACGCCGTCGCCATTGATATCCGGAATCCGAGCCACCGATGCGGGTTTGTCGGCCAGTGTTGCACTCCAAATGATCGCGCCCGTGTGACCATCAATGGCCCGCGCCGTGGTTCCCAAATGAGTGGGAATCACATCGGGGTGCCCGTCGCCGTTGAGATCGTCGAGCCGTTCAAGGCGTGTGGTCAGCCCAAACCCGCCGCCGGAGTACTCCGAACTGCCATCCGTCGCGTCGAGGCCGTGGAAGTTCCCGCTGAAATCTACGATGATCACATCGCGGACGCCGTCGGAGGTGAAGTCGTCCACTTGCTGAAGCGCCCACACAGAGGATCCGCTCGTAACAAACGTCCACTCAATCAAGCCACTGGCGCCGTTGATGCCGTAGACACGTCCTTGGCTTTCCAGTTCGTTGGAGGCCCCCGCCACCACATCGGGCTTGCCATCGCCGGTGAAATCCTCCACGCCGATCACCGCGAATCCCGGACCGCCCAGCGGCGTCTCCCACAGCGATACGCCCGTGAGACCGTTCAGGCAATACACTCGCTTGGGCCCGGTGTCGGTCGAGTCATCGCCGGCGCAGGCGAGCACATCATCGACACCGTCGTCGTTGTAGTCATAACTGGAATCGACTTGATAGACCCATCCGCCGCTACCGTATTCGTGCGTGTCGTGGGTCCAGATTTCCTGCCCCGTCTGGCCCGATAGTGCCCGGATCAGACGAGCGCCCCCCGTCGCTGCCACGACCACATCCTCGTGGCCGTCATCGTCGATGTCATTGATGATCTGCACGCCCTTTTGCGAGTAAACCGATCCGGCATAGATCTCGTGCTCCCACAGGACATCGCCCGTGCCGTGGGCATTGCCGTTGAAGCAGCGAATGTAATCATCCTCGGAACACACGATGACATCCGCCACGCAGTCGCCGTTGACATCCTGTATGGCCGCGATGGCTTTGGGGCTGTTGTCGAAATCGATATCGATGAGGTACGACCACAGCGAATCCCCAATCGGATATTCTTGCTCTATACCCGTTCCGCTGAGCGCCACCGCTGCGGGGCCTTTCGCAGGGTCGTTACTGAAGATGCTCACCGTTGCCAAGTTAAGTGCCGCCGAAACGGGATTGAACCATACGCCTACATCGACGGAGCCTAACGTGCTCACCTGGATGGGCAGCGATACTCCGTTGTCGAGATAAAAACCCGCGCCGTCGATGGTGATATTGTCGATCGTCAGCGGTTCGCTGCCGTGATTGCGAATCTCCATGAACCACCGAGTGTGCGCACTCGCCCGGACGGATCCGTAATTGTGCGCGCTCGCCGGCAAATGAATCGCCGGGCCGGGGTACACGCCGTCGCCGATCAGCGTGAGTCCCTCTTCAGAGTGGACCGGGTCGTTCGAGAAAACCGTGGCCGTCGCATCGAGTGGGCCGAAATCGGCCGGAGCATACACGATCGATAGCTGCGCATTGCCGCCGATGGGTATGCTGATCGGAAAAGCGCACGAGCAGGACAGATCATCCATCGGGCTGAACGTCACGTCCGCGATTTCCAGAGTGGCCGTGCCGTTGTTGTACACAGTGACGTTCCAACTGGCGGATTCGCCGATGGGAATCGGGCCGAAATCATGGCTGGCGTCCGGGATGTCGATTTCCGCCGTCCCCCCGCCCGACAGATCGATTTTGTACAGGAAGTCATTGCCCCCTTCGCCGTTGCCGCAATACCACAA
>JADFIM010000053.1 GCA_022566725.1 Planctomycetota bacterium | reverse complement strand
GCCTCTTGGATCGCGTACGTCCAAGCCGCATCACCGATCCACCCGTCGTGGATCACACCGATGTCAATCGACAGAAGATCTCCCGGCTTGATCGGCTCGCTGGTCATATTGTGTGTGCCATGGACGACGCAATCGTTGAGCGACAGACACGCGTGAGATGGAAACGGCGGCTGCCCCTTCATCCGGTATCGAAGGAAAGCGCTTCGGCAATCGATATCTGCGAGCGTCTCGGCGACGAACCGATCGATCTCGGCCAGCGTTTGACCCGCCCGCAGGTACTCCACCAGGCGGTGGTGCGTCTGCACCACACACTGGGCCGCGGCGCGAGCGCCCTGGATATCATGCGGGGCGGTGATGACCATAGCCTCAAGTGTAGCGATATAACGTGCCGCGCACGTCAGTACGCGGCCTAGGTACGTCCGCTGCCTTGCGGTCGAGGCTCGTAACGATGCACGATTCGGCCGTCGATGATGACCAGCCGGGGGCCGGTCGTGGCGAACTCATAGGCCAGCTGGCGCTCATCGGTACAGTCCAGCAGTTGCAGATCAGCTCGCTTGCCCACCTCAATCGTTGCCAGCTCATCCTGGAGACCCAAGACGCACGCAGCGTTGACCGTCGAAGCCACGATCGCCTCGGCTGGGGTCAGATGGAGTCTTCGGCACGCCAAGGCGATCACAAACGGCATCGACGGCGTCGGCGCCGACCCGGGGTTATAGTTGGTGGCGATCGCCAGTGCTCCACCGGCATCGACCAGCTCGCGGACCGGCGCATAACGATCATCGAGATGAAATCCGCAGGCGGGCAGTGCTACTGCAATCGTGTCACTTTGGGCCAGGCATTGAAGATCGGCCGGGGTCGTGGCTTCCAAATGATCGACGCTGATCGCGCCCATCTCCACGGCCAGCCTTGTCATACCCAAGCTGTTGAACTGATCGGCATGGACGCGAATCGGGCAGCCTAGCGACTGAGCTTTTTGGAAAAGTCGCTTCGAGTCATCAACCGACCACGCGCCCTGTTCGCAATAGGCGTCGCAGACGATTGGACCGAACTCATTCACCACGGCTGGTAGCGTCTCGTTGATCGTCTCATCAACGAAGTTTGGGTTCTCGGGATCGATCGCGTGTGCGCCCAGAAAGGTGGGAACGATTCTTTGGGTTGTGCGGGTTGCCGCTTCGTGGATCGCGCGCAGCATCTTCAGTTCGTCGTGCGTGGTGAGCCCGTAGCCGGACTTCACCTCAACCGTTGCAGTGCCCAGCGCAGCCATGCGTCCCAGACGGTGGAGCAGTTTGGCGGCCAGTTGTGTTTCGGGTGCGGCGCGGACTGCCCGCACCGTAGCCATGATCCCGCCGCCGGCATCGAGGATCTCCAGATACGATGCACCCGCCAGCTTCATCTGGAACTCGTCGAACCGCTCGCCGGCCCAACACGCGTGGGTATGACAATCGACGAACGCCGGCATGAGCACACAACCCCCGGCGTCGATCACTTCGTCTTGCGATTCCGGTTGACCCTGGGCAACTTCGGCAATCCGCCCGTCCTCGATACGCACAAACCCGCGCTCAATGACGCCAAGCTCGCGCAAAGCATCACCCCGCCGCGGCGCCGCGTTGCCGAGAAGCGTGAGAACGCGCGCATTGGTGATCGTCAGGCCAGCCACGCCGGCCATGCTACCGGCTACATCCCTCGCATGGGAATCCTGACATCGTGCTCGTCGGCGCAGCGGCGGGCGAGATCGTAACCGGCGTCGGCGTGGCGGGGAACGTGGGTTCGGCACCCAGCGCGATGGGTATCGCTGGGCTCTACCCACCCTACGCTGGTGCCATTCGGCTTGCTAATCACCAAACAACATCCGCCCGATCATGTCAAGTAGCTTGTGACCAAACTCCGCTGCGGTAATGTTGACAGCCACGGCGCGCATCGATACGACTTCAACTTCGGTCTGAGTTAATCCTTGCGGTTCAACGAACACGGCAACCTTCTCACCCCAGCTGAACATCGTCACGCCACGTTCAGCGAGCAGGTAGCCGTCCGCGCGATGTGTGCCGGCGATCGATAGATCGACTTCATTCACCGCCTTCGGCAGAACACTCCAAACCTGATCTTCTGTCGCATTGAAGAGTCGTGTGGTTCCGGTGCCTCTCGCCGCACGAGCGTCGCCGAGCGTCTGACATCCAGCGAGTACGAGCAGACTGATCAGCGCTGGCACGACGATGTGACGCATTCGTTTTCTCCTCAGAACGTGGGTGAATAAGACGAGATGGTCGATAGACCCAAGTACATGCTTCGGAATCGATTCGTCTCGGCGGTCTATTCGAATGGGTAGAAACTGGAATGATATTGAAATGCCAATCTAGCTGTCAAGTCGGTAGGGTGGGTTGCGCTCCGCTCCACCCACCCTACACGCTTCGCCCGCTGGATCTCGCGCCGCGGCGTAAAACGGACCATCGGGCGACAAGTTGATCAAGGGATTGTGGCAGCAATTGTGCGCTTGGCCGGTGGTCTTACGCATTCATACATACCCATCCAACCGGGGGACCCCGAGAATGGCGTGCCCTCGGCATAATCGGCAACACCATCGTAGGACAACCCCCACACACACATGTGATCTCGACCTTTCTTCTTGATCCACACGCAAAGGTACTGGCACCGGCCCCCCCAGCACCGCAGGCCATCGAAGCGTCGAAGAGACGTAACCGCCGCAAGGGTCCTTGCAATGCGCGCCTTTTGCTCGTGGAAGACCTCTGGACCTATGCGATGGTGTTGAGTGTCGCCCGGCTCTGGAATGAACAACTCTCCCATTGGAGCATGCGTCTTGTGCTTCATCTGCAAGGGAAGATACTGCTGGTAGACCGAAGCATGCAGACCCCGGACCCAGTTCAATACCGCATTGTGCGCGTCTCCGAACCCCTTCACCATATAAAGCGTTCGGCCGAGCCTTGGATCGTATTCCGCGTGCAGGACAAGCCCAAGGCTCTTCAAATTGCCCGCCCAACCCTGATCAGCGATGTCACCATCAAGCAACTGAGCTTTGTGAAGGAGAATCGCCGTCTGTTCGCCTTGAGCGTTCTTGATCTGGTCATGACACTCATTGTGGACATCCAGGATTGGGCGCCATGCATCCGTAGCAGGTGGATCTTCGAACAACGCTTGAGGAATGACATGCTCTCCGTTGCAGCCGTACTGCGCTCGCCTGCCCGAAGTCAGCAATGAACCGCAGAGGTAGCAGAACTTGATTGCCTTTCGAACGCGCTGCATCTGAGACTGGGTGGTTATCGTGACGGGCATGATTGGGCAGACTTCATTGCATCGGAATCCGCACATCATGCTCCGCCGCGCACTGTTTCGCGATCTCATACCCCGCATCGGCGTGGCGAAAGACACCAAGCAATGGGTCGTTGGTGAGCACCCGCTGCAGCCGCTTGTCGGCTTCGCGTGTGCCATCAGCGACAACAACCTGACCGGCATGTTGGGCGAAACCAATACCCACGCCCCCGCCGTGATGAAAGCTCACCCAGCTTGCCCCGCTGGCGACGTTGACCATCGCGTTGAGAAGCGGCCAGTCGCTGATCGCATCCGACCCGTCGAGCATGCCCTCGGTCTCGCGGTTCGGTGACGCGACGGAGCCGCAATCGAGATGGTCCCGCCCGATCACGATGGGGGCCTTCACTTTGCCATCACGCACAAGCTCATTGAATTTCAACCCCGCTTTGTCACGCTGGCCCAACCCAAGCCAACAGATGCGCGCAGGTAGACCCTGAAAGGCGACGCGCTGTTGAGCCATCGTAATCCAGCGTTGTAGCGACTCGTCCTGCGGGAAGAGGGCGAGGATCGCCTCATCGGTTGTGCGGATGTCGTCCGGATCACCCGAAAGCGCGACCCATCGAAACGGCCCCCGACCAAGGCAGAACTGCGGCCGGATGTACTCCGGCACAAATCCCGGGAAGGCGAACGCGTCCTTGAATCCGTTGTCATACGCCCGCTGGCGAATGTTGTTGCCGTAGTCGAAGGTTCTCGCGCCGCGCTTCTGCAAGTTGACCATCAGCTCAACGTGCCGAGCTATTGAATCCATCGCGCGGCGGGTGTATTCATCGGGCTCGCGAAGCCGCAAAGCGTCGGCATCTTCACGCGACAACCCCTGCGGATAGTAGCCGTTGAGCGGATCGTGCGCCGCAGTCTGATCGGTCAGAACCTCCGGTACTATCTTGCGCGCGATGAGCGCTTCGAGCAGATCGACAGCGTTGCCCAGCCAGCCGATCGAGACTGCTTCGCCGTTATCCTTGGCCCGCAGCGCCCGCTCGATCGCATCATCCAGATCGCGATGAAACTCATCGAGGTAGCGTTTTCCCACGCGCTTCTCCAAGCACTCGATACACATCTCAGCCAGGAGGCAGACGCCCTGGTTCATGGTGATCGCTAACGGCTGTGCCCCGCCCATGCCGCCGCAGCCGGCCGTGACGCACAGCCGGCCTTTGAGCGATCCGCCAAAGTGTTGCCCAGCGCATTGGGCGAAGGTCTCGTAGGTGCCCTGGAGGATTCCTTGGGTGCCGATGTAAATCCACGACCCGGCCGTCATCTGGCCGAACATGATCAAGCCCTTCGCCGCCAGCTCATCGAAGTGCTCTTGCGTGGCCCAGTGTGGGACGAGATTCGAGTTGGCGATGATGACCCGCGGCGAATCGGGCGTGGTGCGGCAGATGCCGACGGGCTTGCCGGATTGCACCAGCAGAGTCTCGTCCGGTTCCAGGCTCTTCAGCGATGCAACGATGGCGTCGAAGGCTTCCCAGGAGCGGGCCGCCTGACCCCGCCCGCCATAGACCACCAGCTCCTGCGGGTTCTCGGCCACCTCGGGGTCGAGGTTGTTCATGAGCATCCGCATCGCCGCTTCCGCCTGCCAGGTCTTGCAGGTTCTTTTCGGTCCGCGAGGGGCGCGGACGGTGCGAGGGCGGCTTGAGGAGTCCGTGGCGATCACCATGTTCCAGCCTCCTTCCAGAGTCGTGGCCAAGGAAAGTCTAGCGATCGAACTCGAACTCCGTCTCGGCGAAGAATGTATCATGAGGCTGCCCAAACCCCCCACCGAAAGGAGACACGATGGCTGAGCAAGCCGCCACGGCCACCAGCACCTTCTGTTGGAACGAGTTGATGACCCCCGATCCGGAGGCCGCCAAACGCTTCTACACTCAACTGCTCGGCTGGACGAGCCGCGAGTCGGATATAGGCGAGGCCGGCTCCTACACCATCTTCACGGCCGGTGACAAGGATGTCGGCGGCATGATGAAGACCACCAAAGGGGAAATCCCGCCGCATTGGCTGTCCTATGTGGCTGTCGAAGATGTTGATGCCGCCACGAAGAAAGCTGAGCAACTCGGCGCCAAGCCCTGCGTGCCGCCCACCGACATTCCCAACGTGGGCCGGTTTTCCGTCATCACCGATCCCACCGGGGCCACGATCGCTCTTTTCCAGGGCAAGTGATATACCATCGCTCTTGGGGCGAACGACGCTTCGCGCAAAGTCCACGACGTGCACGCCGTGGGCTTTCTTTCATGCAGTGCTGGTTGTAAACGCGCCGTCGCGAATGAGCTGTGCGATCGCGGCGATGTCCGGGGCTGGTGGACGGTCTTCCGTGAGTCGCGCAACGACCCCGCGGACCAGCTCATAGGTCTGCTCGACGCTTTCACCGCTGCGCAGGGGCCGTTGGTACTCCATGGCTTCGGCCATCACCAGAAGCTCGATCGCGACGACGTCGGTGGCGCGCTCCACCGCCGTGCAAGCCTGGTGCGCCGATGTGATGCCCATCGAGTTGTAGTCCTCGATCCCCGCTGATGTGGGAATGTTGGCGACGCTGGCCGGGACGGCCAGTGTTTGCAGCTCGTTGCAGCAGGCCGCGGCAGTGTATTGCACCAACATTAGTCCACTGTGCAGGCCCGGCTGCGGCGAGAGGTAGATGTTGACCGGATTCTCACTGTCCGAAGCGGTCAGAAGCCAGTTGACTCGGCGCTCAGCAATGCCGGCAATGTGGCAGAGTGCGATCGCGAGACTGTCCAGCGCGATCGCCAACGGCATCCCGTGGAAGTTCGCCCCGGAGATGATCTCGTCGGTGTCAGCGAAAACGAGCGGATTGTCAGTCACCGCGGCGAGCTCACGCTGAAACACGCTGCGGATGTGCTCGATCGTGTCGAACGCAGCGCCGAGGACCTGGGGAATGGCCCGCAGACAATAGGGGTCCTGCACGCGCGAATCGTCCGTCTTGTGATCCTCAAGAATCTGTGATCCGGCGAGCTGGCGACGGACGGCTTCGGCCACGCGGCGCTGACCTGCCTGGCCCCGCGCCGCGTGCAGACGGTCATCGAGGAACGCATCCGTGGCCCGGCAGGCGTCGACGGCCAGCGCCGCCGAGGCGATCGCCGCATTGCACAGCCGTTGCACATCACACAGCGCGAGCGCCCCCATCGAACACATCAGGTGAGTGCCGTTGAGCAGAGCGATCCCTTCCTTGGGCTGAAGGATGATGGGTTCCAGATCGGCTGCGGCAAGAGCTTCAGCACCGCCGAGGAGCCGTCCATCAATCCGCGCTTCGCCTTCGCCGATAAGCACCAGCGCCGCGTGGGCCAGCGGCGCAAGATCGCCCGACGCACCGACCGACCCGCGCGAGGGGACCACCGGCGTGATGCGGTGGTTGAGCAGATCGGCGATCCGCTGGACGAGTTCGAGTCGCACGCCGGAGAATCCTCGGCACAGACTCGCCGCGAGGATCAACAGCATCCCCCGCACCAGCTCATCGCTCAACGGCTCTCCCACGCCGGCCGAATGAGAGCGCAGGAGATTCAGTTGCATCTGGCGCTGTGCACGAGGCTCGATGCGACGATTCGCCAGCGATCCGAACCCGGTGTTGACGCCGTAGATCGCTTTACGGCTCGCTGCGAGGTGTTCGACGACCGCCTGTGCCGACGCCATCGCTGCTCGGGCGCCATCGCCGATCCGCACCGACCGACCGCTGCGCGCCACCGATTCGACATCGTCAAACGTCAGCGGCTGACCATCCAGCAGCAGCGGATCCTCGGGCATGGCCGGTAGGATAGCCGACAGCGCCCCGCGGCAGCGCATTGGGCTGCTGCTTGACACCGGCTATCGTTGGGTTGTAGCTGCAGACGCATATCCGCGGGCGAATCCCTGACGGACCGGCTGCAAGAACCGTCGGTTCTCATTTGGCGGGTGGGGCATACCCCTTCGCGGATCGGCCGCAGAGTTGTCACCATCACCATTTGCGTGTACCAATGGCGGAATGAAGGGCGAGCTGTACGGCTGGCGACGGTATGGGGTGGTCTTGCTCGGGATGCTGCTGACCGGCGGGGTGTGCTCGGCGGCGATCCCGTTCACGATCGACCAGCGGGGTACCTTCGGCCCCACCATGTTCCAGGCGCAGTCGGAGGTTGAGGCGCTCTTGGCCATCGCCATCTGCTTTGCCATCGCGACCGGCATCGCCAGCGTGGTCGGCCGGCTTGTCAATGCCGCGGTGGGGCTGTTTGTGCTTGGGGCGGGATTGTGTGTGATCCGGATGCGGTCGGGCACCATTGAGGATCTCGCCTTCGCCGAAGGATCGCTGGGCCTCGTGGCGCTGGAGACAGCTCTTTGGGGTGTGCTCGTCGTGGGGGCGACGATCGCGATACTGAAAATCGCCGGGCCGCTGGCTGATATCAACACTAAAGATGACGGCAACACATCACCGCCCGAGCCGAGCCGATGGGGCCTGCGGGGCGCAGCAGCCGGCTTCCTCGTGCTGCCGGCGGTATGGCTTATCGCGCGATCGGAACTGCAAGGTCAGACGCTGATGGCAGCGGTCCTGGGCTCGATGGTGGTGGGGCTGGTCGGTCGGCTACTCTCGCCGCATGCACAGCCGTGGCTGCTGTTCGCCTCGCCATGCCTGTTCGGAGCCATTGGGCATGTCGTGGGGTTGCTGTTCGTGCAGGACCCGTTGTCGGAGGCGTTTGTGACGCAATCGATTCCGGCCGTGAGCCTCCCCATGCCGCTCGATTACGCCGCCGGCTCGCTGATGGGCGTGGCGATGGGGCTTGGATGGGCAAAATCATTTCTGCACGACGACGATGAAGCCGCCGAGGCATCGGCACGTGACGAGTGACCCGGGTCCGCCTCCGGCGGATGGAGCAGCGGTAAGCGTGGCCAGATTGCACGAATACCAATCCAAGGCTCTGCTCGCCCAGCACGGGGTCGCAGTGCCGGAGGGTGGGCCGGCTTCATCGGCCGCTGAAGCTGCTCAGTTGGCCGCCCGGCTGGGTGGGCCCGTCGCGGTCAAGGCACAGGCATGGGTCACGAATCGCGCCGCAACCGGCGGTGTCCAGTTCGCCCAGAACCCCCGCGAAGCCGAGGCCATGGCATCAGACATTCTGCAAATGAGGTTCGGCAACTTCACCGTCAGCGAAGTCCTGGTCGAGCGGATGCTCGATATCCACAACGAACTGTTTGTCTCAGTGACGATCGACGACGCCGCCCAGGCCCCGGTTGTATTGCTGGATCTGCACGGCGGATCGGGTATCGAATCGCGGGCCGAGTCGGTGCAGAGGCTTCCCGTCGATACACGCAGGGGAATCGATGCGCAGGCGCTGCGGGGGGTGCTCGGTACGTCGACGATCGACGTAGGCTTGCATGACGACGTCGTGCGGGCAATCGAAGCCGTCGTGGATATCGCCCGGCGGTATGACGCGAGGTCGCTTGAAATCAATCCGCTTGCCATTACCAGCGATGGGAACGTGGTGGCTGCGGATTGCCGCATGACGATCGATGATTACGCGGTGTTTCGACATCCGCAGTTGCCGATCGAGATCGCGCGGGAACTCGATCATCCTGCGACCCAACTTGAACGGATCGCATATCAGGTCGAGCAGGCCGATCATCGCGGCACGTTCTATTTCGCGCAGCTTCCAACGGACGGCGTAGAGGGCTCGCGTGGCCTGATCGGCTTCCACGGGGCCGGCGGCGGTGGCTCCATGATGTCGATGGACGCGATCGCCCGCCTCGGGTTCACGCTCGCAAACTTCTGCGACACGTCGGGCAACCCGTCGGCGGCGAAGGTGTACCGCGCCGCCCGCATCATTCTCGCGCAGCGGGGCCTTGTGGGATACTTCGGCTCCGGCAGCGGCGTGGCCAGCCAGGAGCAGTACCACTCAGCCTACGGCCTGGCGAAAGCCTTTTGGGAGATGAACCTCTCGATCCCCGCCGTCATTCGGCTCGGCGGCAACGGCGAGGATCGTGCCGTGGAAATCCTCCATGGCGTCTGCCGTGACGCTGATTCCATTTCGGCGCCGGTCGAAGGGTATAAGAAGGATGACACGCCCGCATTCATTGCCCAGCGGTTTGCGCAGCTCGTAGACGAAGCGGCCGGCCGTGCGTGGACCCCGCAACCGCGAAAGGCGCCCGCGTTCGTCGGTCGGGCGTATCACTTCCCGATTCATCACGGAACCGTATGGATCGACCACGAGCATTGTGATCCAGCCACCACCACGTTTGTCGTTGAGCACAGCGGTGGATTGCTCACCCAGCGCAGCAATCTGCCGGTGCTGGCGGTGAGCGAGCAGACCGTTGCGGGCATGGACTCGGAGCTGGTCGCGTTGGAGGTGGAGTGTCGTCGGGCTGGCAGACCGGTGGTGTTCCTTGATCTGCCAATCGAGGGACTCGACAACGATGCAATCGTTTAGCGGCGGGGCTCGCCCCCGCGCGCCGCTCCGCGAGCGGCGGCTAAACTTGACAAACCGATGGCGATCATCATCGACCAATCCAAGCGCGTGCTCGTGCAGGGAATCACCGGCCGGGAAGGTCAGGCTCGCACCACGCTGATGCGCGAATACGGGACAAACGTCGTCGCCGGGTGCACCCCCGGCAAGGGTGGGGGGGAGGTCGAGGGCGTGCCGGTCCTCGACACTGTGGCTGAGGCGATCCAGGCGGTCGGTCACGTGGATATCTCGGTCGTCTTCGTGCCCGGGCGCCGGGTCGAGACCGCTGCGACCGAAGCGATCGAAGCCGGCGTCAAACTGCTGGTTCTGGTTCCGGATCGTGTGCCGGTCTGGGATACGATGCGGATCGCCGCGGCGGCAAGAGAACATGGTGCCGCGTTTGTCGGTCCCAACACGCTTGGCGTGCTCAGCCCCGGCCGGGCGGTGGTGGGGATGATCGGAGGCCGGGCCGTATCCGCTCAGCAATGGTTCAACGAACCGATCCCGCGACAGACAGTCGGTGTCATTTCCCGCAGCGGCGGCATGACCAGCTCCCTGGGGTATTACCTTAGCCGGGCCGGCGTCGGATTGAGCACTCTGGTCCACGTCGGCGGTGATTCCGTCGTGGGCCTGCCCATACCTGATGTGGCCGAGATGTTCCAGCACGACCCGGAAACCGATGCGATCGTACTCTTCGGCGAAATCGGCGGCACGCAGGAAGAGCGCCTGGCGGAGTTGATCCGAACGGGGCGAATCACCAAGCCGGTTATCGCCTATATCGGCGGGGCGGCGGCGATCGAGGGCACGCGGTTCAGCCATGCGGGGGCGATCATCGAACATGGCCGGGGCACCCACGCCGCGAAAGTGCAAGCGCTGCGTGACGCCGGGGCCGCCGTCGTTGACGATTTCGGGCTCCTGCCGCAGACGACATTGGATATCCTGGCGAACCGCAGCGCCCCCGCGGCGCGTTCTTCCTCCGCACGTTGAACTGCCCAAGACGAGTCCCCAATGAGTGACGACAAGCCAACCACCTGGACAACCGCCATCACTCAGATCGAACCGAACCACGTTCGTCTGCGCGGCTACGACATCGGCGAGCTGATGGGACCGGTCAGCTTCGGTTCGGCCGTGTACCTGATCCTTCGCGGCGAGTTGCCGGATGAGAAGGTTGGGCGGCTGATGGAGGCGATCCTCGTGTCGTCGATCGATCACGGCGCGACGCCGCCGTCGGCCCTTACCGCCCGGACCGCCGCCTCCACCGGCGCCAGCCTCGGGGCGTCCGTCGCCGCCGGCCTGCTTGCCATCAATCGCTACCACGGCGGAGCGATCGAAGATTGCGCTCACCAGCTTGCCCACATCGTTCGGCGGTGCGACGAGACCGGGCAAAGTCTGGATTGTGTCGCCGAGGTCATGCTCGATGAGATGAAGCAGGCCGGCAAGCGCATGGCCGGGTTCGGCCATCGAATCCACACCGACGATCCCCGTACGAAACGACTGTTTGGCCTGGCCGTCGAGGCAGGTGTCGACGGCCCGCATATGGAGGCCGCGCGGACGGTCGAGCGCGTCTTCGCCTCCGCCGGCAAGAACCTGCCGATGAACGTGGACGGGGCCATCGCCGCCGTGTTGGCCGATCTCGGCTTCGAGCCGTCGGTGATGAACGGCCTGTTCATGATCGCCCGCCTGCCGGGCTTGATCGCTCATGCCCTGGAGGAGCAGGCCCGGCAACGACCGATGCGGCGAATCGACCCGACCAACCACACCTACGACGGCCCGCCGCCACGCTCCCTAACCCCTAACTCCTAACCCCTAACCCCTAACTCCTTCTCATGTCCTCGACCAAACGAATCGCTGAACTGTTCCCCGACCTCGTCTCCATTGGCGATTCATCGCTTCGCGATAAGGTTGCGGCCGTCTGGAATGAAGCGATCACCATCGGCTGCGGCGGCAAGGGTTGGACGATCGAAGAACTCCGCTCGATCCCCTTCACCCTCCTCGCCGGCGACATCAACCTGACGTTCATCGAGCACCTCAACTCCTGCGTCAAACAGTGCATCGTCATTGAACAGGTGCTCAAGGAAACCTACGGCGACCGCGTGCCGATCAATCATGATTGTCTCGTGGCGGGTGCACTGCTGGCCGATGTCGGTAAACCCCTGGAGTACGACAAGGATGAGCACGGGCAGGTGATCAAAGGCCGCTTCGGCGAAATGTTGCGCCACCCCTTCAGCGGCGTGGCTCTATGCTACAAACACGGCCTGCCGCCGGAGGTCATGCACATCGTCGCCACCCATTCGCACGAAGGCGATAATGTCCAGCGGTCGATCGAATCGATCATCTTCCACCACGCCGACTTCATCGACTTCGATATCGCCAAGTACCTCGGCGCAAAGGCTGCAAAGATTCCCCGCTGACGACTCGTCCGCTCGGCTGCCGATTCGTAGGATTGTTCCATGGCCCTGGAGATTGACAAACTTCCCCGGGACGAGATACGGGCGTTCTGCCGCAAGCATCACATTCGGCGGTTAGCCGTGTTCGGCTCAGCCCTGCGTGGCGACTTCACGCCGCAGAGCGACATCGACGTCTTGGTGGAGTTCGAGCCTGGTCAGACCCCTGGCTTCGGCTTCATCCGTATCCAGGACGAACTGTCGCAGATGTTCGGTCGCAACGTTGACCTGAGCACGCCGCAGTGCTTGAGCAAGTATTTCAGGCACGAGGTGCTTGCCGAAGCGAGGGACGTGTATGTCGCGGCATGATGACACCGTGCGGCTTCGTCACATGCTGGACCACGCCCGCGAAGCAATCGAGATGGCCAGCGGCCGGAACCGTGGTGATCTCGATAAGGATCGCATGCTGAACCTGGCGCTGGTCCGGCTCATTGAGATCATCGGTGAAGCCGCGAGCTGCGTGAGTGAGCACGAGCGTGTTGCCTGGCAGGAAATCCCGTGGGCCCAGATCATTGGAACACGCCATCGGATCATTCATGGATACGATGTCATCAACCTCGACATTCTGTGGGCGGTTATTCAGAGCGACCTGCCACCGCTGATTGATCAACTGGAGCGCATCCTTGGTGAGTAGCATGGAAGATTCCATTTCGCGCGACGGTGATCGCGTCCAGCGCTCGATCGAATCGATCATCTTCCACCACGCTGACTTCATCGACTTTGATATCGCCAAATACCTCGGCCGGCGCGGTTGAATCCGCCTTGCAAGCCGTCGTGGAGAAAGGCTAAGAGGATGACACGGCCGGTCAAGCAACGCATAGTCG
>JADFIM010000052.1 GCA_022566725.1 Planctomycetota bacterium | reverse complement strand
GCTGCCGGTTCATTGTCGCCGGGAGCTGAGCCGTCAGTGGCGGCAACTTTGCAGCTTGGCGTTGATCGCTTCCCGTTCACGTCGCCAGGTGTGCCCGAAGCCTCGCTCGCCCCCCGAGGTGTTTTCGACGAGAATGCTTCGGCCACCGTCACCCGTGCCCTGCGGCGCAGGTTGGCCGCAAAGCAGCGGACGGTCCGCATCTTGGCGATTCTGTTGATTGTCGTCGCCGCTGTCGCTGTGGGCTCCACCCTGAGCTCCCTGGCGAAGCTGTTTAGCAGCCCCGGGGCCACGACAACATCCCAAGCCCCGGCGGCGGGGGCCGCCGACGCCGTGGATCACTGATCCCCAAGCGATCTCCCGAAAGATTCACCGCAGAGCGTTAATACTGGGGAAGATATGGATCAATAGACTTCGGGGGCAAGATCGCGCTGTGCGCCGGCCCGGAACCAAGTTGTCCCATTGCGGATAGAACATTTTTCCTGCTCAGATCTTCTGCTCTGCGCCCTCTGCGACTCTGCGGTGAATCTTTCGGGCGTAGGCGATCTTGGTGCGATCATCGCAGACGATAGAGTCGCACGCTGTTCGGGTAGACATGCTCCAGAAACGCGAAGCGCTCGGCCGCATTGATGATACGGCTGGCGGTCATGTTCGGGTCGTTCCAGCCGGTATCCTCCCACACCTCCAGCATCGTTGGTTCGACGAGCAGGTGCGTGAAGCCGTCTTTGCGCAGCATATCGAACCATGCGGCGGGATCATCACTTCCCATGATTGCTCGTGACAGCGGTCCGCGATCCCAGGTCGTTTGATAGATGACGTTGACACGGTAATACAGCGGCGTGGCGTCGCCGACAAGCAGCACCTTCGCGTCGGCGGAGAGAATGTGGTTGATCATGATGATCGGCGAGTGATCCGCCAGTTCGCGTCGCTGCTGCGGCACCAGCCGTTCGCCGGTGATCACATCAACCCAGCCGACGTGGTGTGCGGGGGCGCCGTCGCGCTCATGTCGAAACACACAAATCGGCACGCAGCACCAAGCGATCGCGATTGCGCCCAGCGCAGCGGCAATGAGGGGTCTGCTTGGGGTTGTTCGGAGGCGATCAATGGCCGCCCCAAGACCGAATCCAACGCCCAGCGCCGCCGGCACCACCGCGGGTAGCATGAATCGCGACTTGATGTGTGTGAAGATCAGCCAGAACGCCAGCTGCGCGATCAGCACGACGGCGATTTGTATTGTGATTCGGCGCAGCCTGGGCGAAGCGCAACCGGCGGCGATGCCCAACGCGGTCAGCCAGGGCAGGATGGACCATTGCGGGGCCCATGGCTCGTCCGGGTAGGGGCTGGGGCCTATCCCGTAGCGGAGGAATTGATTCCACCCTTCGGCCAGTCGATGCATTGCGCCGCCGCAGACTGTGTGGGCGGCGTTCCAAATGTCAGCCTGCTGTTGCGTCCAATGGCCGAGCCCGAGCACGCCGGTGGCAAAGGGAAAGATCGGGTTCCCAGCGTAGGCCCAATTGCGCACCAGATAAGGCAGCAGAATAATCAGACCCGCGGCGCAGGCGGCGATGATCTGCCGTGTCCAGCGTCTCGGCGGAACCGTCGTGAGCATGACCAGGCCGAGCGGAATCGCGACGAAGCCCGCAGCAGTGAGCTTGGCTCCACACGCCGCTGCGGCCACAATCCCCATCATCGCGCCGAAACGCCATGAGTCGCTACGGCGTTCGCTTGCGATCAACAAACCTGTCGCGAGCATCAGAGCGACGGCCATCTCGTTATAGCCCAGCGAGCCGACGACGATGACCCAAGGTGTTCCGAGTATGACCACGGAAGCGGCGGCCCCTACGATCGGTCCGCCGAGGCGGGCGGCAAAACGGCCCGCGACCGCCGCGGTCAGCAGCGTGAGCCCCGCGTGCAGAAGCTGGCAGGCGTAGACCGCATCGATGCCGTCGCCTTTCAGCACCGCCAGGTGGTAGTACGCTGCTTCAACGTATCCGGGCAGGTAGCTGTACACGTTGTGGTTCACCGGCTCAATTCGGCCCAGGGCCAGCCATTCCTTGGGCAGTTGCAGGTGATAGCTCAGCGCGTCATAGCCGCCGAACTCCGACGCCCAGAGCCAACCCGGCGCCGAGCACGCCGAGACCAGTAGCACCGCGATCGCCGCTGCGGCGGTCCACGTCAGCCAGTGCATGGGGTGTATCACACGATCGGTGGTGATCATCCACCGGCGGAGCTGCTCGGCCAGCAGCGCGGCGCCCCCCAGCAGCAGCACCCACGCGCCAATTGATCCGCCGAGCTGCAATACGCCGATCGCGCCCAGCGCGGCGTCGAGAAAGAGCATCGCCGCCACACCGAGGCCGGCCTGTATCGCCAAGGCGTCTCGGCTTTCGCCCACCAGCAGGCGTCGCAGCGGCCAACCGTATCCGATCGCCGCGGCCAACCATCCGATCGCCCACGGCGCCGAAGTCAGCAGCACCCGGGCCGTGTCAGCGCCGCCATGTGGCTGATCAGGACCCGTCCAACCGGCGAACCACCCGGTCAGGGCGAGCACCACCAGCGGCCCCGCGACCATGGCCAAGCGGTCGATGCGCCTGGGTGCTTCAACTGGTGCTTTGTCCACGGATGGATTGTACGAAGACAGCGGTTGCAGCCGGCGCAGCTTCATGCGGGGCTCTTAGACGGATCCCTTCATAGCCCCGGATGCATATCCGGGGGCATCCGCAGGTATCCGTGGGCACTTGGTCCGGGGATTGCTCGGAGAAACCACAAGACATCGGTAAGGGACAGGAGGTCCGCGGTGCGCATGCAAGTAGGGCGATTGCTCCTCACCATCAGCAGCGCCGTTCTTGCGCTCGGCGCAAGCACTGCCACCGGCACGGCGATCCAGGATCTCGTTCGCATCAAGGGCCACGAGCACAACGTGCTGACCGGGTTGGGGATCGTCATCGGGCTGGATGGCACGGGTGATACGGCCAAGAGGTCGCTGGTCGCAGCCCGACCGTATGCGGAACTTCTCAAGAACCTGGGCAACGCGGTGGCGAGCCTCGACGAGCTGGCCAAGGCCGACGCGTACGCGATTGTCGCAGTGACGATGGAGATCCCGCCGGCTGGCGTGCGAGAGGGAGATCGACTTGATGTATATGTGGAGACGCTGTTCAACGCGAGCAGCCTGCGAGGCGGTCGGCTTGTGGTTTCGCCTCTTCGCCTGCCGTTACCCGATTCAGCTGCGCTTCTTCCGATGGCGATTGCGCGCGGCGCGGTGGTCATCGAGGGGGACAATCCCCGCAGCGGCGTGGTTCGCGGCGGGGGGCAGATGCTCAGCGATATCCGTACGAATCCCGTGACGGGGGCGGGAACGATGGGGCTGGTTCTCAAGGACGCCTACGCCGGCTATCCGGTTGCGACGACCATCGCTGCGACGATCAACGATGAGTTCGCCCTCGACGGCTATGCCCCGGTCGCCCTGGTTGAGGACGCCAAGAACATCAAGGTGTTGCTCCCCGCAGCGGATCGGGCGAATCCCGCCAACTTCATCGCCATCTTGATGACGATCGCCCTGGATCCGTCGCTCATCCAGACTGAAGCGCGGATCGTCATCAATGAGAAGCAGGGAATTATTCTCATCACGGGAAATGTTGAGATCGCCCCGGTTGGCATTACCCACAAGGGCCTTTCGATCACCAGCATCACGCCCCCGCCGGTTCCGACGCCGGCTCAACCGGTCTACTCAACGCGCCGGTGGACGGGGCTGGATACCACCGGGCGGCAAACCCGCCAGGCGACCCGGCTGCTGGATCTGCTCACGGCCCTCGACCAGTTGAAGGTGCCCGTCGAGGACCAGATCGCGGTCATTTACGAGCTCAAGAAGACCGGGGCGCTTCACGCCCAGATCGTGGACAAATGATCGACTTGATGCAAAGCATGGATGTGATGGTCGGGGTGAAGCCGGCGTTTGATCGTCGGCCGGCCGTTGACGATCACGGCGCCCGCCCCTTTGCGCAGCTTCTGCAGCAGGCGACCGGCGGGCAGACGCGGCGAGAAATGGCGCGCGAAGCGGCGACGCAGCTCGTCGCGGCAGCGCTCATCTTGCCGGTGTTGGAGTCATTGCGCGACAGCCCGATGCTTCGCCCGCCGTTCGCACCCGGGTTCGCCGAGAAGCGATTCGCGCCCTTGCTGGATCAGCAGATTGCGGACCGGATCACCGGGGCTTCGAACTTCTCGCTGGTCGACCAGATCGTGGATCGGCTTCTTGGGCCGATTGCGCCCCCAAGCAGTTCCAACGTCCAGCCATCACAGGAACCCAGCCATGGCCTGCACTAGCGCCGCACAAAGTCCAGCGACCCAGATGAACGAGCACATCGCGCGTCTCGAGCGGATTATGCGCGATCAACTGCAAGGACATCAGCTTCTGCTTGAGTGCATCCACCGAAAGCGCGAGGCGGTCCGTACCGCCGACCTGGATTCGATTGCGAGCATCTGTCAACGGGAGCACACCATAGTCCAGCGTCTGGCGGAGATGGAGAAGGCCCGGCTGGAGCTGATCGGCAAGCTGACCGAGGCGCTGGACAGCCAGGCGAAGGCTCCTCTAACGGTCAGCCGGATCGCTGAGGCGATCGACGAGCCGGTCCGCAGCCGGCTTTGCGCCCTGGCCGAGAAGCTTCGATGCACGGTTCTCGAGGCCCGCCAAGCCAGCTCAGTGGTTCGGGCGGCGACCGAAGCGCTGGCTCGGCATATGACCGGGATCATGCAGACCGTGCAGTCAGTCCTGAGCCAGGCTCGGGTCTATAGCCATAGCGGCCGGATCACAGCCGGAGCCCAGTACCAGTTTTGTGTGGACGTGACGAGTTAGAGGAAGGCATGAGGCATGAGGCATCAAGGCATCGGGCGAAGCCGGGTCTGCACCAAGGCATGAGGCATCAAGCAAGGATGTCTAGCGGCGAGCCACAGGCGAGCGCGTGATCTAATCGGAGACGCACATGAGTCTCAACGGTGCATTGCAAGTTGGTCGATCGGCGATCGTCGTTTCTCAGGCGGCGATGCAGGTAGCCGGCAACAACATGGCCAATGCCGCCACCCCAGGCTATCACCGACGAACGGTTCATCTGGCCGCGGCGGGCGACGAGATGCTGTTGCAGTCGCAGTTCATCGGGACAGGTGTGCGGCTGCAGGACATTCGCCGTGAAGTGGACACCGCCTTGCAGTCGCGGTTCCGTGATGCGGCCAGCCAGGAGCACAGTGCGCTGATTGATCAGCGGTTTCTCACCGCCATTGAGACCCTTCAGAACGAGTTGACCGACAATGATCTGTCCAGCGTGCTCAGCGCATTCTTCAACACGATCTCCGAACTGGCCAACAACCCTGAAGACCATGCGGTGCGGTCGTTGGTTGTGGAGCAGGGGCTGAATCTTTCCAGCCGGATCACGGGGCTCGGGAGCGACTACAAGCGGGTGCTTGATGAAATCGACCGATCCCTGGGCACCGCCGTCACCACCGCCAACAATCTGCTCGATCAGATCGCACTGCTCAATCGCCAGATCACGCTCACCGAACGGGGAATGGATGAGGCCAACGGATTGCGTGATCAACGCGATCTGCTGATTGACCAGCTTGCGGAGTTTCTGGAGGTGAGCGTGGTGCAGCAGGCCAACGGGGCGACCGACGTGTTCGTGGGTTCGGTGCCGATCGTGTTGGCCGGAGAATCACGAGGCATCGAGCTGCGCACGAAGACCATCGCGGGGAAACTTGAGGTTTCAATTCGCGTCGCGGCCGACGGAAGCGATCTGCAAGTCGGCTCCGGGCGAATCGGCGGTTTGCTGCACCAGCGCGAGACGACGGTCGAGCCGGCGATCGAGGCCCTTGATTCCTTTGCCGGGCAGTTGATATTCCAGTTCAACCGATTGCATTCGCAAGGCCAGGGGCGCGTGGGCTTTGAATCGATCGAGGGGACGTATGGCGTGGACGACACCACCGTGAATCTCAATGCAGCTGGCGCCGGACTCTCGTTCCCGATCCAAAACGGCAGCTTCTTTATCCATGTCACTCACCAGGAGACGGGGACCCGCACCGCCTATCAGATCAACGTCGATGGGAACTCGATGTCGCTGGATAATTTGATCAACGAGATCAACGTGGTCGTTTCCGTGCCGAACGTGACGGCGGGGACGGGTCTGGGCAAAGCCTTGACGCTTACTGCCGCAAGCGGTTACGAGATCAGTTTCTCCGACGACACCAGCGGCGCGCTGGCAGCGTTGGGGATCAATACGTTCTTCACGGGGATGAATGCGGCGACGATCGGCGTCAGCCAGACGGTCGTTGATGATCCGAATCTGCTCGCGGCGGGTAGCGGGCACATCGCCGGGTCGAACGATACTGCCCTGGGGCTGGCTGACCTGCCCAACGCGCAGTTTACGGAGCTTGGCAATAGGAGCATACGCGAGTTCTGGCAGCACTCGGTCAATGCCCTGGCGGTGCAAGCGGCTGCCTCGAATACGGCGGTCAATGCGTCGCGCCTGGTACGCGAGAGTCTCGCGGCGCAAATCCAGGCCGTCTCCGGCGTGTCGCTGGACGAGGAAACGATCAACCTGCTGATGTTCCAGCGACAATTCCAGGCCGCAGCCCGTTTCATCCGGGTGATTGACGAAATGCTTCAGACGTTGATGTCCATTGCATAACGCAAGACCAGCGGGGCAAGCCCGCTCGCGAAACATGAGACCCTGACCCCTGACCCCTGACTCCTAACCCCTGACCCCTGCTTCCCAATGACCGCGATTCCCTCCAACCTCGCTCGCCTACCGAATCTGCTCAGGTCCCAGATCATGCTCAGCACGTTGCAGAACACACAGCAACGCCTGTTGAACACGCAGATCCAACTGGCCACCGGCCTACGGATCAACCGGCCGTCGGATGATGCGCTGGCGGCGGGCACGATCAGTGTTCTGGACGACATTGTCGAGCGGCGCGAGCAGTGGCTACGGAATCTGTCGCACGCGGAGTCGGTGTTGGGCAACCTCGACGCCGCCCTGGCGGACGCCTCGGAGCTGCTCCTCGAAGCCAAGGGAATCGGCTCGAGTCAGATTGGCATCGGCAGCGATACGGATACCCGCCACAATCAGGCGACGGTCATCGACTCGATGCTCAATGAACTGTTGAGCCTCGGCAACCGCAAGTATCAGCAGATTCACCTCTTCGGCGGAGACGCCACCGCGAACCTCCCGTTCGTGGAGCTGACCGGCGGAATACGGTACCAGGGACAGGGCGACGGCCTCACGACCGACTTGGGCGAGGCCCGATCGATCCCGATCACGATCTCCGGCACAAATGCGTTCGGAGCGCTCAGCATCCGGGTCGAAGGCGACCGTGATCTGAACCCCGCCATGGTCGGCAACACCCGATTGCTTGATCTCAACGGCGCGCAAGGCAAAGGGGTTGCCCTCGGCTCGATCAACGTGGACGTGGGCGGAACCGACCTGACGGTCGATCTTTCGACGGCCCACACCGTGCAGAATGTCATCGCTATCCTGCAAACCCAGATTCAGACGGTGGATGCGGGGGCGACGGTGGCCATCAGCGCCGCCGGCAACGCATTTGCGATCACACCCAGCGGCGGGGTGACGATCACCATCAGCGATCTCACAGGGAAGGGGACGGCGGCCGACCTCGGCCTGGCTCAGAGCTTCCCCGGCGGTGTCACCACGAACGGATCGGATGTCGATCCGCGCCTGACCGAACAGACGCTGATCTCCAGTCTGTCCGGCGTTACCGCCCCGATGGGAACGATCCGTGTGATGAATGCCGGTCAATCGCGCGATCTGGACCTCTCCGGCGTGACCACCATTGGCCAGCTCATCAATGCCGTGGAGGGGTTGAACATCGGCGTTCGCGTCGAGATCGCGAAGACCGGCGACCGGATCAACTTCATCAACGAGCTGTCGGGCGCGCAGATGAGCATTGCCGAGGTCGCCGGCGGGACGACCGCGACCCAACTGGGAGTGCGGTCGCTGGCTGGATCGACACGACTGAAGGATTTCAATGATGGCCGAGGCGTCGACATCCGCACCGGCAGCGTGGATCCGCTCACGGGGCTGCCCGATCCCCAGGCTGATCTGGACTTTCGCATCACCTTAAAGGATGGGCGGTCCATTGATGTGGATCTCGCGGGTGATGAGACAGTGCAGGATGTGATCGACACCATCCGGGCAGCGCGCGACGCCGTGCCGATCCTTGCCGCGGATTTCGAAGTGGATCTTGCCGCGGACGGCAACGGGCTGCGGTTCACCGACAACACGCTGCCGCCGGGTGGGACGTTCAGTATCGAGGCCCTGAACGGATCGTTTGCCGCGTCGGACCTGGGAATCGTCGGTTCGACCACGAGCGCAACTTTCGTCGGTGAGGATCGCGCAACCGTTGCCGTGGACAGCGTGTTCTCACATCTCATCGCCCTTCGGGACGCGTTGCTGGGTGATGATCAACTTGGCATCACGATTGCGACGGAGCGTCTAGAGCGAGACATCAGTCGTCTGGCGGAAGCGCGGGCCACCGTGGGTGTTCGCAGCCGCCGAGTGACCGATGCCGTCATCCGCGAGGAAGACCTTCGGATACAGGACATGGCGTTACGCAGTGAGGTTCAAGACTTGGATTTTACAGAAGCGGCCCTCCGCTTTTCCACGTTGCAACAACAGTTGCAAGCCGGGCTCGTTACGGCGAGCCAGGTGACATCGATGAGTCTGCTTGACTTTCTGAGATAGCAGACTGCACAGAGGCGCCGGCCTCCCGGCCGGGCCGGCGCTGGAACATTCCGCCGGAGGCGGACCGCCGCACTTGGAGTTGAGCGCGGCGTTGACCAAGGACTGGTAGGCCGAAGGTATTGGAGCGTTCAGATGAACGTGGAGACGACCAGGTTTGGCGCTGTGGATGTTGATGAGAATCGCATCCTCACCTTCCCGGCAGGCTTGCTGGGATTCTCCAGCTTCAAGAGCTACGCGCTGCTGCAGCCGGATGATGAAGGCGCGTTCTACTGGCTGCAGTCGATCGAAACCCCGGAGCTGGCCTTTGTGGTCACTGACCCGAGCTTGTGGTTGAGAGACTATGAGGTGCCGATCCGCAAGGAGCAGATGGACGAGCTGGCTCTGGAGAATCTGGATGGCGCGCAGGTATTCGTGATCGTGAACAAGTACGACCGTGCGTTGACGGCGAACCTTCAAGGCCCGCTGGTGATCAACGCGGTGACCAAGCGCGGGATGCAGCTCGTGCTGGCCGACAAGCGGTGGTCAACCCGGTACGAGATCGTGCAGGTTGGCGAGCCGGCCCAGGCCGTGCCGGCCTGACGCCGGCGGTACTTCGGCGCGTCACGGCTTCGGCGTCGAGGCCGGGGCCGTACGCCCGGTAGAGCCGGCACGCCCGAGGTACGGATGCCTCGGGTGAGGACCCGTAAGCACGCGGATCCTCGATCAGGAAGGAGCCTACACGTGTTGGTGCTCTCACGTCGGCGTGACGAGACAATCATGATCGGCGACGACGTCGAGTTGACCGTCGTTGATATTCGGGGAGACAAGGTTCGGCTGGGAATCACGGCGCCGATTCGAATCGCGGTGCACCGAAAGGAAATCTTCGACGCGATCCGGCGCGAGAATGAAGCGGCCGCGCGGCTCAGCGAGCGCGACGCTGCCGAGCTGCCCGTGCCGGTCAATGCCCACAACAAGGCTCGGCGGGCCGCCCCCGCGGCAGCAATGCTCAGCCGCCCGGCGGTGTCGAGCAGGCGGTCAAGCGCTCAATCGTCGCCTGCACGGCCCAGAGATCCAGTATCGCAGCGTCCTTAGGAGCAATCTCCGCCCGGCATGACGGATCACCGGGCGAACTCATTCGCATCTAGCCGCAATCAAGGAGGATTGCCATGGCTAGGATCAACACCAACATCTCGTCCATGATCGCGCAGGCGAACCTGGCGCGATCGAATGCCGACCTCGCGTTGCGATTGCAACGGCTGGCGACCGGCCTGCGAATCAACCGTGCGGCCGATGATCCAGCCGGCCTGATTGTTTCCGAACGATTGCGCAGCGAGCTGCGGGGCCTCACCCAGGCGATCTCGAACTCCGAACGGGCCAGCTCGGTCATTGCCACCTCGGAAGGCTATCTTGCGGAGGTGGCTGATCTGCTCAACTCCATCAAGAGTCTGATCGTGGAGGCCGCCAACACCGGAGGTGTCAGCCAGGAGGAGATCGAGGCGAACCAGCTCCAGGTGAACAGTGCCATCGAGGCGATTACCCGCATCGCCAACACCGCGAGCTTTGCCGGGCTGCAGTTGCTCAACGGCGCACTGGAGTACCTCACCTCCGGCATTCCCGCCAGCGCGATTGCCGGCGTAAATATCTTTAGCGTGCAATTCGGTACCCAGGGCAGCGTCCCGGTGCAGGTGGAGGTGATCAGCTCCGCACAGACCGCCTCCTTGTTCATCTCCGGCAATACGGCGGGCGCTGCGGGCGAACTGCTCAGCAGCGTGACGATCGAGCTTGCCGGCAACCTCGGCGTCCAGACGCTCTCGTTTGTCTCCGGGACCAACCTCAGCGCCGTGGCGGCCGCGATCAATACGCTGCGGGATTCCACCGGCGTGAGCGCTGTGCTGGTCGATTCGGCAAATCAGACCAGCGGCCTGACGATCACCTCCCTCGGCTACGGGTCCGACCAGTTCGTGTCGGTGAAGAGGATCGGCCAGGGCGGCGACTTCTTCTCGGCCCACCTGGCCCAGGGCAGCGCCGGCGAGAACGCGCGTGACATAGGGCAGGACGTCACCGCCATCATCAACGGCGCCCTGGCCGTCGGTAACGGGCTGGAGGTCACGCTCAACACGCCTACGCTCAGTCTGGAACTGACACTTACCGTGGCCTACGCCCAGACGTTGGGGTCGAGCAAGTCGTTCGAGATCACCGGCGGCGGGGCCACCTTCCAGCTCGGCCCGACAATCACCGCCTCCCAGCAGGTGGGCTTCGGGATTCAGTCGGTTGCGGCCAGCCGGCTCGGCGGCACCGTGCTCAACAGCGTCCGATACTTCCTCAACTCGATCAAGTCCGGCCAGCCCAACTCGATCATCTCTGGTAAGTCCGGCCAGGCGGCGCGGATCATCGAAGCGGCCATCACCGATGTCGCCGTCCTGCGTGGCCGGCTCGGAGCTTTCGAGCGCAACACCCTTCAGACCAACATCCGTGCCCTTCAGGTGGGCGTGGAGAACATCACGGCCAGCGTGTCGAAGATTCGTGACGCAGACTTTGCGGTCGAGACCGCAGCGCTGACTCGGGCCCAGATATTGATCCAGGCGGGGACGTCGGTCCTGGCGATGGCCAATGTAATGCCCCAGAACGTTCTCGCCCTGCTGGGGTAAGGCTCCTGCCACCGGCGGCGTAGGCGGCGCCGTCCATCTTCCTTTTATAAGGGTTTTCCACACGACCTTCGTCCTGGTGGGCGGAGGTCGTTTCCTGCGCTCTCTAAACGCCGCCGGATCCCTCACCCCGGCAGGCCGATTATTTTTGCTGAACTGCCAACGCAGATGAAGTGGCCCCACCCCCAGGTCGATAGTCAACCAACGTGTCCGGCCCGGCAAGCGTTCTGCGGCGGGGCCGGCCACACTACGTCCGACGGGCCGCAGGAGGCGGCTGGCAAGTCGAAGAGGGATCGTGATGCCCTTTTCGAGAATGATTCAGGGGGATCGCCACGAAGCGGTCCATGCGGCTCCAAAGGAGTAAACCATGAGTTCGATCAACACAAACGTTCCGTCAATGATTGCCCAGCGAGTGTTGGGCATGCAGAACAAGATGCTGTCCATCAGCCTCGAGCGCCTCAGCACGGGCTTGCGTATCAACCGGGGCAAGGATGATCCAGCCGGCCTGATCGCCAGCGAGAACCTTCGGGCTGAAAAGATGGCCATCAGCTCCGCCATCACCAACGCGACCCGGGCCGAACAGGTCATCAACGTGGCTGAGGGCGGTCTGCAAGGTATCGCCAACCTGATCGTGGAGTTGCAGGGCCTCATCGGGGCCAGCGCCAATGAAGCCGGGCTTTCCCAAGAGGAAAAGGAAGCGAATCAGCTGCAGATCGACTCGATCCTGCAGACGATCGACCGTCTGGCCAACGACACCAGCTTCCAGGGCTCGAAGCTGCTCAACGGCAACTTCGACTACACCACGGCAGGCATCGCCACGTCGCTAACCGATGTGACCATCAACTCGGCTCGACTTCCCGCTGGCGCGAACTTGGACGTGAACATCACCGTGTTGACCTCGGGCCAGACCGCCCAGGCGTATCTTTCCACCGGGGCCACCTTCTCGCCTGGCGGTACGCTCACCATCGAGGTCACAGGCAACGATGGGGTCCAGCAGTTCACGTTCGCCTCGGGCAGCAGTCAGGCGAACATCATCTCGGCGATCAACACCTTCAAGGACGCGATCGGCGTCTCCGCCGTGCAGAACTCCACCGATACCAATCTCGTCGAGATGCGTTCGCTGGGATACGGGTCGACTGAGTTCGTCCGGGTCAAACAGATCGAAGGCGGAGCCGGCAACCATGTCCTAGACCTACCAGCCGGCACCCACTTCGCCGACCTGAAAGACTTTGGTCGAGACGCGACGGTCCTGATCAACGGCATCCAGGCGATTGCCGACGGCCTGGAAGCTCGTGTCGGCCGTCATTTGGAAGTGGTCGACTTCCTCCAGGAAACTCTCGTCCCACGCACACTGTATTCCGTCCTTGCCGTTTATGACCCGGAGCGCGTAGACGTGCATCGACAGCCGGTTGATGACGGTGAACCCGCCTACTGGCCACGCACGCCCGGGAAAATCGTCGTCCTGTAACTCAAATCTGTAGACGATCTGCTTCTCTTTTTTCTGGATTAGACGCTCTGCCGTCTTCCATAAGGCTCCCATAGGGCTATCCATTTAACCGGAGTCGTTGTATCTTGGGAGCATGGATCATCCTCTCGCTGGGGTGCACTATCCGAGATCGGTCGGCGAGTTACATGCTTGGT
>JADFIM010000253.1 GCA_022566725.1 Planctomycetota bacterium | reverse complement strand
CAGAGTTGGTCGATCAGACCCTGCTTGGCGCGGCGACGCTTCTGAGTCAGTCCGATGAGTCCGCCTCAACGCTGCGCGAAAATGTCACCTCGCCAAATGGAACGACCGCAGCGGGGCTAGCGGTATTCGCAGACGTAGACCTCGACGCCATCGTCTCGCGCGTTGTTGCGGTGGCAACCGACCGGTCCCGCGAACTCGGAAGAGCTGATTAGGTCCCAGAAACAGAGCTCAAAATCCCCACTTGATTCGGGCGGTAGATTCTCCCTACGCTGGTGCCGCGGAGTAGAGGGTGAAATGTAACAGGTGGCCGTCGGACTTCGGCCCTGAGATTTCCCTCTCGCAGATGGCCGGCCCACGGGTCGGTCATCTTGCGTTTTCCGGTACGGTCGCGCCTTATGGCGCCGCGCTTTTCGACCCTGTCGTTTCTGTCTGACTTCGGACTCGTCGATGAGTTCGTCATCGTCAACGACGGGTCCACGGATCGAAGCGCCGACATCCTCCGTGAGCACGGCATCACGGTCATCGACCAGCCGCACCTGGGGCTGGGGGCCGCAATCAAACGCGGCATCAGGTATGCCCGGGATCATGGCTTCACCATCGCCGTCCTGCTGGCTGCCAACGGCAAGGACGATCCGCGGGAGATCCCGAAGCTGCTGGCGCCGATCCTGGAAGACGGCGCCGACTACGTGCAGGGCAGCCGGTTTCTTCCCGGAGGATCGGCCCCCAACACGCCCGTGTTTCGGCTCGTCGCCATCAAGTTCCTGAGCCTGCTCTTCTCATTGTACTGCCGCAAGCGGTGCACCGATCTGACCAACGGGTTTCGGGCCTACCGCCTGAGCCTGTTCGATGATCCGAGAATCAACATCTGGCAGGATTGGCTGGACAACTACGAGTGCGAGTATTACGTGCACTTCAAGGTACACACACTCGGATATAAGGTGACGGAAGTCCCCGTCTCCAAGACGTATCCGATTCAAAAGGGCGTCAAGTACTCCAAGATCAAACCGATCACGGGTTGGTGGCATATGCTGCGGCCCTTCATCCTTCTGGGACTTCGTATCAAGAAGTAGAAGCGGACGCAGCAATCACTCGCCCCGCCCGCCCTGAATGAGGCTGGGTGAGGGAGGCCTGTGCCACCGCTACACCTGCTCACTCCGCGCTTTACGCCGGGAGCTACTGGGCATTCCGCGCCGCATCAGATGTTGATCGGCCCGCTGCATAACCCGTCAGATTCGGGTCAGCATTGAGAGCGACGAGCTTTCTCGCTGCCGCATTTATTGGTCAGCGGTGCGGCCTCGGTCCGGGAGCGGAACCGCGACAGTAGCTTGAGTGTCGGGGACGCTGCGCCGATATTGAATCAGTCTCCTGATCACTCGCCTGCCCGATAATACGCTATAGCGCGGGGCGATGGTGCTGGTGCCCTCTTTACAACGGACTACAGCTCAATGTCGAGTCCGGAGATCGGTATCCCGAATTATCTGGGGATCGCGCTGGCGGTAGGATTCCTTGTTGTCCTGCTTGCCGCAATCGCATTGGGCGCCCGTCAAATTCGTCACGTCCGATCGAGCCAGCTCAAGTGGATTCTCCTGACGGGCATTCAGCTCCTGCTGCTTGGGGCGCTTCTGACCGTCGTCGAACTCATGGTTCCTTCGGAGCACGTGATGCGAGTCCGGTTGCGCGAGGCCGGGGTGATCATGGCCCTGATCCCTGTCGCGATTGGGGCACTTGGACTGCTGCTTGTCATGGCGGGCATCCTGTCTACGGCCCGGGGCGGATCAGAGCCCGAGCGACCGCCTTCGGACCCGGAATCCAACATGGAGCTCGTGCGAAGCATCATGAACAGTTCGCTGCACGGCATGATGACGCTGCGGGCGATCCGTGACGCCGCCAAGAACATCGTGGATTTCGAGATCGATCTGGTGAATCCCGCCGCCCAGGAGATCATCGGACAGCCCGCCTCCGTCATGTCCGGCGCTCGTGCGCTGGACAAGTTGCCCTGTCTGGCCGAGAGCGGACTTCTCGGCCACGGGATCGCCGTCGTGGAGACCAAGCTCCCGTTTCGCAAGGAAATCCCGCTGACGAGCGCCAATCAGGAACGCTGGTATCAGTTCGTCGTCGTGAGACACCTTGACGGGCTCGTGGCGACGTTTGCCGATATCACCGATCGAAAGCAGGCGGAGGAGAAGCTCCGGCTTGCCGCGCGCCATGATGCGCTCACGGGACTCCCGAATCGGGCCATGTTCCTGGAGCGGCTCGGCCAGGCGATCCACCGCTCCCAGCACATTCCCGAATACCACTTCGCGGTGCTGTTCCTCGACTTTGATCGGTTCAAGCTCGTCAACGACAGCCTTGGACATGATATTGGCGATCAACTGCTGATCAGCATCGCCGATCGCCTCAGCGCGAACATTCGGGCTGTTGACTTGCAAACTCGACAGTCGGCGAGTCACCTGCCCGCACGGCTCGGCGGCGACGAGTTTGTCATTCTTCTGGACGGCATTCGCGAGACGAACAATGTGGTGATCGTCGGGGAGCGGCTGCAAGAAGCGCTCGCGCCTCCGCATCACATCGCGGGTCATCAGATCACGGCCACGGCGAGCATCGGCATTGTGACCAGCGAAGGAAAGTATACCCGGGCCGAGGATGTCGTTCGTGACGCCGATATCGCCATGTACCATGCAAAGGGCGCGGGCAAGGCGCGTCAGGTGGTGTTTGACGCCGACATGCATGCAGCGGTCATGGAGCAGGCGACGCTGGAGCAGGAGCTGCGCGACGCCGTTGAACGAAGAGTCTTTATCGTCGAATACCAGCCGATCGTTTCACTCAAGTCCGGCCGGATCGCTGGATTTGAAGCACTTATACGCTGGCCTCACGGACAGCGCGGCATCCTGCTGCCGATCAGCTTCCTCTCCTTTGCCGAAGAGCTTGGTCTGATTGTGGAAATGGGCGAATCGGTGTTGCGCACCGCGTGCGGCGCGCTTCGGAAATGGATGGATCAAACTGGAAACTCGGACCTTTTCGTGAGCGTGAATCTCTCAAGACGAGAGCTGATGGATCCTCACCTCACGTCGCGTCTGGAGCGCATCATCAGTGAGACCGGCGTGAAACCGGGTTCCGTTCATCTGGAAATCGCCGAGAGCATCTGCATGAATTGTCCAAACGAGGCTGATCCCGTGCTGCGCAGCCTCAAGGACCTCGGCTTTGTACTCGTCATGGATGATTTTGGAACCGGGCATTCCTCGCTCGGCTCTCTTGACAAGTTCCCGTTTGACATCGTCAAGATCGATCAATGCATCGGCAGCCGGGATCGGCAGTGGCGGCAGTTTGTGGCGATCACCAAGTCGATGGTGGAGCTGGTCCACACGCTGGACATGCCCGTCGTGGCTGAAGGAATCGAAACCCAAGATCAGGTCAATATGCTCCAGAAGGTGGACTGTGACTTCGGCCAGGGGTGGTTGTTCAGCAAGGCCGTCAGCGAGCAGCAGGCCGGACAGCTACTG
>JADFIM010000051.1 GCA_022566725.1 Planctomycetota bacterium | reverse complement strand
AAGCCGGTGACCGTGGTCGTGCCCAGCTACTGGAGCAAGCGCCTGTTCAAATTCGACGTGCGTTAGCCGCCGCCGGCGCCGAACGCGCGCAGCATGCGTAAGCTGGCACAGGCGGCGCCGTAGCCGTTGTCGATGTTGACCGTCAACACGCCCGGGGCGCAGCCGCCCAGCGCCGCCTGCAGCGCGGTGCGGCCGGCGGCCGACACGCCGTAGCCGTGCGACGTCGGCACCGCGATCAGGACGCTGCCGATGAGGCCGGCCAGCACGCTGAACAGGGCGCCTTCCATGCCGGCCACGGCGATGACGATGGGATAGGCGGCGATCGCCTCGCGCCGTTCCAGCAGCCGCCACAGGCCGGCCACCCCGAGGTCGGCGAACGGCTCGCTGGGCAGGCCATAATAGGCCAGGGTGCGCGCCGCCTCCCTGGCGACAGCCGAGTCGGAGGTGCCGGCGGTGACGATGGCCACGCCCTTGTGCCGGCGCATCGGCGCGGCGGCGCCGAGGATGCCGGTATGCGACTCCGGGTCGTAGTCGAGTGCCATCGAGGCATCCGTTGTCAGGCTCGCCGCCTTCTCCGGGTCCAGCCGGGTCAGCAGCATGCGCCGGCCCTCGGCGCGGGCGTGCGCCAGGATGTCGGCGATCTGCTGCGGGGTCTTGGAAAGGCAGAACACCGCCTCGTCGAGGCCGATCCGCTGGCCTCGGCCGCGGTCGTAGAGGTGGTCAGTCGGCATCCATGGGTTTCCCCACGAAGGCGCTGCCCCGGACATAGCCGGCAAAATTCACCGCCGGTGGGACGCCGTGGCGGTCGCACAGACCGGCGATGCGACGCTCCAGCGCCCGGCGCGCGCCGGCGTCGAGCCGGTCGAGGGCCGCATCGTCGAGTTGAACCTCGACACCGTTCTCCCGCACCCGGCAACGCACCGTCCGGGCGGCGCCCAGCCGCGCCTTCAACAGCCGCTCGACCTCCAGCACCAGGCGCAACCGTTCGGCGGTGACCGGTATCCCGGTCACCAGCCGGCTCGACAGACAGGGCGCCGCCGGAAGCTGGCGCAGGTCGCTCAACCCCGCCGCCGCCGCCAGACGCCGGACCATGGCCTTGTCGATGCCGGCCTCGATCAGCGGGTGCCGGACCCGGTAGTCCGCCGCCGCCGCCAGCCCGGGCCGATAGTCGCCGAGATCGTCGAGATTGGCGCCTGACAGGATCTGCGCGTCGGTGGCGCCGGCGATCGCCCGGTACAGGTTGGCCTTGCAGAAGAAGCAGCGGTTGACCGGGTTGGCCAGATAGCGCCGGTCGGCGAACTCGCCGGCGTCGATCACCTCGAGCGTCCAACCGTGGCGCGACGCGTGCCGGCGCACCGTGAAGAGGATCTTTTGATTCTCCGGCCAGCCGAGCAGGCGGCGGGCTTCTTCCTTCGTGTGTGTTCGTTTCAGATCGGAGCGACGCCAGTGCGGAACGACTGTGACCTGGTCCGCCAGGCCATGAAAACGGCCGACCTCTCGACGGGTGAACTCCGAAAGCGTTTGGATGCCGGCGCATTTGTTCAACAGATCTGATTCGAGCCGCTTGATGCGCCCCAGTCCCAAGGCCAGCTTCAGGCGGCCGGAAATGCCCTGGTGGGCCCAGTTGATCTTTTGCTCAAGCACGACCGGCGAGTGCATCGTGTAGATGTAACGGGGACCATGGCCCAGGGCGCTCATGACGCCGGCGCCCGTCAAGGGCATGTGGATGTGAACCACGTCCCACTTCTGATCTCCGAGCCATTTGCGAGTGGCGTCCGCGGCGGCCTGTATGGCGCGCTCGCCTCGTCGCGGGTGCCAGTTGGGAAGTCGAGGATGGTTGTACCGCACGATCCGCATGCCATGGGATTCGGACATCGCCGAGTGATCATCTTCGGGCTTCTTTCGCGGGCAGATGATCGCCACGTTGTGGCCACGGTCGCGCATCGCCACGGCGGTATCCCACGCGACACGCTCCGCCCCGCCAGGTTGGTCAAGAAAGCAAGTACCGGCCGAAAGATAATTCATCTCTCACCTCGGAGTCGTCCCGCCGCAAGGTCGCCCGACGAGTCGTTCCCGACCGCCGGCGGTCCTCCCCTTGCGAGGGGCACCGATCGCACGACACAGCCGCGATGGCCTGGGCGCCGCGCGATCATTGGCCAAGTTGTACCGAGTTCCCCGGCGGCGAGACGATCGAGCTTTCGCCAGGAAGCTCGGTCTCGCTCTCTTCCGTCACCACTGTCACCGCAAACCGCCCTCGTGTCAAGGGGAAAAATAGAGAAAATGAGGCCCGGGGGGTGTGCCGGCCCAGGCGGCTTGAGACATTTGGGCCGTCGTATTGGCCTGGGAGCCCATTGGCGAGGCGTTTGGGCCCGGTCGAAGTCGTTCGTTCCGCCTGCCAGCGGCCGCGCGCATCCGGGCCGGTTGATGGCTCAGAGGGCACGCAGCGCGATCGAGGCCGGGGTGAGGCGAGGCGGCCCACGAAGCTGTAGGCCGCAAGTCAAGGCCCGACCAAGCAAACCCTCCCTGCCATCTCTCGCTCGATTCCCGGCTCAATACGGCAGTCGCGAGAAATCCTATACACCGCGGGGCGACTCCATTTATCGACCGGCCGCGCAACTCTTGGTGGAATCATATCGAGCGCACATGGGAGAGCTGATGTGTCAAAACGTGGCCTGAGCATGACTCACTGCCTTCATCTATTGGCATCAGGGCATTGCGCGCCTTTGGAGGTCATCTATGGCGCACTTGGTTTGACCGTTTCATTTCACGCCAACGAGGGCGCGGAAGGCGTCTGGCGGCTTCAAGCCGCGCGCTGAGCGGAATCGTCATCGGGAGGTTCGATGGCGTAGGCAGGGTAGCGCGAACCCACGTCTTCGGGCACTTGCGGCACAAGGGCCTCTCCTCGCTGCTTCAGATCCATGGCCAGCCCCATGAAAAGGGCCGAAAGCAACACATGGGTGAATGCGATCGGCGTGGTCGGATAGTACAGCGACGGATTGACGAAGCCGTGGGCGTAGGTCATCACCATTATCGCAACCAGCAGATTGATCAACAACGGATCGGCGGCGATCTGCCGTCGCCCCTTCCAGGTGCGAAACGCACACCAGCCGGTAAACGCCGCAAGCGTGAACACTGGAAGAGCGTAGGAGATCCCGCCGAAGTAGAGGATGTGAAGATACCCATTGTGCGGGTTCCGGCTCGCGATAAATTCGGTCTCGGCCCCTCTGAAGGACTCGCCTTCGGTTCCAAGCAGGCCGAACCAGGGACGCTGGGCGATGACGCCCAGGAAGTCCTGGGCGATCTCCACACGTCGGGTCTCAACGGTGGTAAGCCGCTCAAGGGGCACCTCTCCGGCTTTCCCCAGCGCCCAGTTGACCCCCACCACAAGAACGATTGCGCCAAACAGGGTCATCATGGGCCGGCCGGTCATGGCCAGGGCGAGAGGCAATGCCGCGCCTGCCATGAACCACACCGTGGATCGGCTGGCAGTCAATAGAGCCATGCTGACGGCAGCCACGACAACAACGATCAAGAGAGCTTTCCAGATGGTCCGGCGCGCCCGAATGGCGGCGTAAAGCGCCAACGGGGCGGCGAGTCCGAAGACAATGCCGACGTGATTCGCGTTCATGCCGTAGGGGCTGAAGCGACCGTGCTCCTCGAAGGCCACACCCGGATGAAGCACCAGATCTGAAAGCGGCACCGCCAAGGCGACGGCCAGGCCGACGGTGATCGCCCGCACCACCCCAAGCAGCGACGCCTTGTCAACGATCGTCTGCGACACCGATAGGGCGGCAATGACCAGGGTCAGCCACTGCACGCGGATGACGAAGGCCAATGGACGGTCGGTGACGGTCCAAATGTACAGGAAACCCAGCAGCGCCACCGCGGGATACAGCCAGGCCATCATGGGGAGTCGCCGGCGAGGACCGGGATTCATCCACGCCGTCACGGCCAGCAGCATGTAGACTGCAAACCCCGTCGTCTTGGCGAGCGCCTGGATAATCCCCAGGCCCTCGTATTCGCTCAGCGGAAGCCAAGCCACAGTCAGGCTTAGCGCCGCCAGCATCCGATACCTGCCAGGAATCAGCAGGAAGGCCAGCAACGCTCCCACCGGGGCGATCATCAGCACTGGCAGCGGAATGATCTGCAGATAGCGTTCGACTGTACTCATAACGTCAGCGGACGTTGATCGGATTCGAGCATTTCCCAGCGGATAACGATCTGGATCGTATGGCTGCTGCGGACTGTCGGTTCGGTGGTATCTATCGAATTGTCGCCCGCAGCCGAAGAACATCTGCGCGAAATCGCACGTACTACTTCGGCGTTATCGGCCACCACCTGCCAGTCCGGGCCGGCACCGGCGGCTGCTGATGCCGAGGAACTTGGTGAGTGACCGCACGGGGATGGCCGGCGGGGCGACCTGTAGCGGCCTCTGGAGCTCGCGATGGCCTCCGAAGTCAAACGCGGGCTGATCCGCATCGCGGCCGGCTACACCCGCGTGTCGCGGGTTGTCGTGAGGGGCGCTGAAGCCTTCGCTGTTGTCTTGTTGGCGGCGCCGTTCAACAGGTACCACGTTACTGCGCGGATGGTCGCGTACAACGCCTAGCTGATCGTGAACCGCTTATCTCACCTGATCGCGGCCGGGTAGGTGATCATGCAGGCAATCGACAATTCCGGTTGTGGCTTGGTCCGACCCCATACGGCTTCAGACGGGCCTCTTGAGCCCGGCTTTCGTCGCGAGACCCATGGCGCGGCTTCCCGTCTCGCCGGGCCAACCTGCCTCAGTCATTTCTGACCGACCAAATAGATATCAGAACACAGCGATGGCAATAGACGGAGGGCGTGGTCAAATAGCGGCATGCCGATTCTTACCCACTTGAAGGTTGAGTGGTAGCCCAACCAGTTCCTGCCGAGAATACGTACATTCCTCAGCTTCATGTCGTCAGCTATGTATTGCAGGTCATCAACATCGGGTTCACGCACATGGCCCCTGAATGTCGTCTTTTCATACCAGTCGCCCATTCCTGACCACTTGCCAATCCCCAGTGGCGCCGAGATGCGTTTTCTGAGATTCACACAATTCGGACCGCCCAAGATAAACAGCCCACATGGTTTCAAGGCCTGGCGGATTTCACCAAAGAGCACCTTGGGGGAGTGGTGCCAATGCTCCATGGCATCGAAGCAGGTGAAGGCGTCGAAGGACTCAGGCTCGAAATCTAATCTTTCTGAAATCACGTCCTTGGCTACGATGTCGACACCCAACTTCTTGTGCAGAGCGAATTGCTCATCTCCATATTGCTGATTGACTTTGTCTCCGAAATCGTCCGCGAGAACGCAGGACATGCCAAGCGCAGCGCAGCCAACGGAAAACAAGCCTATGCCACCGCCCAAATCGCAGATCCTACGATTAGGCTCCTTTTCGCTGATGACCAAGGAGATATGAAAGGCGACACGCCGTACGTCGGAAAGTTGTCCTTCAACAAGCGCGGGCGGGTATTGGCGAGCAAGATCTACGAGAATCTCGCGAATGTGCGTTGTCGTGCTCATGGCCGCGTCTACTTGAACACCAGTCGGTTAGCAAGGTGCGTTGTGACGTGCTCGTCTGCTGCCACAACGACGGGACCGCAGAAGCGACCACCATATGATAGGCACCTCTCGTATGCCTGCAAGCGTCATACGATATTCTCCCGGAATCAGCACAACTGTCGCGACAGCGCGGTGACGGTGCCGATGAACAGCACCAGCAACGTCGGATCCATGACGGGTTTTGTCGCGCGGCCTGCAGTTAGAATACGCCATGGCCACCGAAGTTAGGCGTGACCCGTCGAATCGATGCGCTGCGTTCAGCGCTCCCTTGCCGAAAAGGCATTCTGAATCGGATCAAACAACCACTCGGCAATGATCTGCTGGCCTCGGTCGTTGGGGTGATTTCCGTCGCGATACGGATCAGAACCTGCCTCCAACGCCCGGGCGAATGCTTCGCCGAGTTGCACCGGCTCGATGCCCAGCTCCTTCGCGACACGAGCGATCTCGTGATAGCCGATCTCGGGCTTGCTCTCCAGCTCGCTTCGCTTGAGGTATTGGGCCAGAACGACGGAAGCGCCGGAAGCGCGAGCCATGCGAATCACCTCGCGCAGGGCGTCCAGGCATTCCTTGAGCTCCAACGGAGATATGACTCGAGAGGCTTGAATCGATCTCACTATTCGCTTTGCTATGTATCTTTCGTACAGGTCCTGCAATGCAAGCCGCGGCTTGTGCTGCGGCCGACGGGCGTCGAGCGGGTCAAAGGTGGGTGCGTCTGCGTAGTCCTCGCTGTTGACCACGATGGCCACCACGTCCGCCTCCAACAACCCAAACCGTTTGAGATAGGCCAGAAAATTCGGTGGCCCCCAACTGGCAGCCGAGATGTTGCCGACAACCACCGGCCGGCCGAGCGCATCTGAAAGTCGCTTCTCCAGCAGCGTGGTGGCCAGGGCATCCTGGTCCGTATTCGAGCCACCCTGGACGATGCTATCGCCCACGACAAGCACCCGCACCTCAGCGGGATCGGATTTCGAGCGGGGGAAGTCTCGGCTGCGCATCGAGTAGGCGTTGTAGCTGATCCGGTTGCCGAAGCGCCGGTAACTCTTGGACGGCTGGGGCAGGTATTCGATTTCCCGATCCTCGATCCACAGCGGTGGATCCCCCAGACCGATCACGAAGCGCGCATAAACCTCGGCCAAGGCGAGGAGTGCGAAGAAACTCGCAGCGACAATCAGTCCAGTCAACAACAATCAAAACCTCGGTGAGTCGTGACCGTGCTGCTTCGCCGCCCAGGCTCAACCTGGTCCAGGCGTCACCCGAGATAGCCCATCATCTCAAGGTATCGTCCCAGGCGCTTTCGGCATAGCTCCTGCTGCTTCGAGCTGAGCACTTCCCGGAAGCGACCGGTAACGCCCTTGTTGAAGTGCAAGAATACCTGCTCCTGACTCTTCTTGATGCGGTCGGGATGGTAGGTGGACACGATCGCTTCGATCTGATCGTCGGAAACCTCCACGTCAAGGAATTCAGAAAGGCGCCGCAGCTGGCCATGGGTATCAGCGTGCAGGTCCTCGTACCGCGTCATAAGCACACCGCCGCAGCGGGACCATGCCTTCCACACGGGCACCAGTCGCCACCTCGCCCAAAGGATGCCGCCACGGACCGTGTGGTATTTGGCGAAACTCCTCTGTGGCCCGATATAGAAATGCCTGCCGTGGAGCTCGCCGGTCTCTCGCATCACCCGGCCGCGGTCCAAGGCGGAGACGATGGCGTCGCGCAGATCGCGGTAGATATAAGTCGCCCGCATCCGACCCTCGGCCATCAGTTTTCGCACAAGTTTCGACGGTCGTCGGTGCGTCTTTACCACGAACGTATGGCCCTGCTGGCTGATGCGATCCAGTTCCAGGATCGCCTGATCGTCAAGCCCTCGCACATTGCAGTTGGCGGTAGTCAAGACAGCGTGGAGCTGGTACTTCTCGCGGATATCGCGAGCGTCGGGATAGCCAGCGGCCATCAACACCTCGTTGGTCATGTTCCAGTACCAGCCGGTACCGGCCTTTTGCATCCCCGCTGAAAGAATAATCATCGAAACAGATTCTCCGTCCGACGGATCGACAGATCAGAATATATGCCGACGAGATGGTAGGGAGATCCAAGTCGAGGTTCAACGCGTGGCGCCGCCCGACAGATCAGGGCCGCGGCGCTGCGCAGCCTCTGTGTGATCTTTATCGTATCCTTTGGCGCGGCAGATGAACCTGAGTTGGAGAGCCGATGTAGCACTTGGGTGGTATCCTGCAGGATCCCCCCCGCGCGCGGTCAATCCCCACCCAGGCGCATGCTGTGTACCCGCGGGAGCGATTTACGCCATGGGCTGGGCTGTGGTCGTACGGTCTTCTCCTGGAGTTCGCAATGGCCTCTGAAGCCAAGCGCGGCCTGATCCGCATGGCGGCCAACTACACCCGCGTGTTTTCGGTTGTCTTCCTCGGGCTGCTGGTGGTACCCATGTTGTTGAAGGGCACTGGCAGCGACGGATGGGCGCTGATCGCACTACTGGGGTCCACCATCGGCCTAGCCTCGATGGCTCAGGAGGTCGTCCGTTCGAGCCTGATTCGCGAGCTGGGAGCGGCCTACCACAGGGGTCGCGCAGACGAGTTTCGCAGCACGTACAACGCGGCGGTGGCCATTTCAGCAGCCATCGCGCTGCTGCTGGCGGGCGTGTTTGCGGCGCTATGGTTCGTCGTCCCGCTGCTTCAGATTCCGGACCACCTCATCCCCGCGGCACGGTGGCTGGTCGTGGCAAGGGGCGCTGAAACCTTCGCCGTCCTTTTGCTGGCGGCGCCGTTCAACATGTACCTCGTCACCGAGCGGATGGTCGCCTTCAACGCCTGGCTCATTGTGAATCGCTTGTGTTACGTGATCGCGGCGTCGTTGATCATCATTCAGGGAATCGGCGATCCCGGGCCTGCCGTCACGCTTTATGCATTCGTCTCGGCGGGACTGGTCATCGCTTCCCAGCTGCTCGCGGTGGCGGTGATGATCTGGATCGACCGCCGGCTGATTCCGGCGCCTGCGGCGATTACCCGCGATGCGCTCAAGTCGGTGCTCCAGGTCGGTGGGTGGAATGCCGCCGCGACCACGGCCACCGCAACTCATGTCCGCCTGGGCCCGGTCATTATGAACCTCGCCTTCAGCATGATGAGCCTGCCGTCCGGACTGTTCGGTAATCTCATCCTCGGGCTGGCGATTCGGTTGACGGTGACCGTGCGCCAGATCACAATGGGCATGACGGGGGGGCTCGACGCGGTCTCGGCTCGCCTGAGCACCACACAAAGCGCGGGCGCAGTCCGTACGCTGATGCACCACTCCACGCGCCTGCACGGGTTGGCCACATTCCCGGCGGCGATTGGCGTGCTCGTGCTCGCCGAGCCGGTCCTGCGCCTCTGGGTGGGCAATCGACTCGAAGATCCGCAGAACACCCTGCCCTTGGCGATTACACTCATCCAAGTCATGACCTTGGGCATGGTCGCCCGGGCGATCTCGGACGGATGGATCCATATTCTTTATGGCGCCGGGCACGTCAGGCGGTACGCGCCGTTGATCTTGCTCGGCGGCATCATCAATCCGCTCCTGGCGGTGCTACTGCTGGGGATACTGCCAACGTCAATGCGGTATACCGCGGTAGCCTGGGCGTACTCAGCCGTGCTGATCATCATTCACGCGGGCTTGCTGCCGCTGGTCGGCGCCAAGGCGCTTCAGATCAGCTACGGGCAATTCTTCCGGCCGCTGGTGCGTCCATTGGCTGTGGCGCTGGCCTGCACGCCCATCCTGCTGCTGAGCAAGGGGCAGCCGGATGAATGGTCGTTCGTGCATCTCGTCGTGGTGGTGGGCACATATAGCGTCGCCTACGCGGCGGGATGCATCATGTTCGTGATGGACCGAGGCGAGCGAGTACGGTTCACCAAAGCAGCCCTGCGCCGTCTGCCACGTCGCATCTCGCCGGGCTGGACAGATCGTCGCCGTAACCTGTGAACGTCAAACTTCGAGAGACTCCTGCGGTCGATAGGACGGGCGATGCAATCTGGCAACTACGTGACACGATACAGCCAGCTGCGCTCACAAGGGCGGAGACGGATCTTCCGACACGCGGCGCTCTCAGGCCTGAGCACCCTGTCCAAGATTACCGGCCGATTGTCTTCGCTGCGCGGCACGGACGGCGTTCATTGCCTGTTGCTGCACCATGTGTTTGAAGACGAAGAAGACGCGTTCCGGAACCTCCTTCGCCTCCTCAGCAAGAACCACCAATGGGCCAGTTATTCGGAGGCCGTCGACCGGATTCTGCAGGGAAGCATGGAGGCGCGGCACATGTGCTTCAGTTTCGATGACGGCTTCAAGAACTGCCTGCGGGCCGCTGAGATCATGAACGAGTTCGGCATCTCAGCATGCTTCTTTGTCTGTTGCTCGATGATCGGGCAGACGGGCCGTGAGGCGAACCATCCATTGCGCTCGCAGAGATCCGGCCAGCCGCTGATCGAGCTCCTGTCATGGGACGATCTGGAAACCCTCCTCGACCAGGGCCACGAGATCGGCAGCCACACGATGGACCACCGCAACTTGACTGAACTTTCCGCCCAGGGACTCGAAGAAGAGATCTGCGGGTCTTTCGAACTGCTGAGGAAGAAGATCGGGACCATCAAACACTTCGCCTGGCCTTACGGCCGCTTCGTTCACTTCAAGCCGCTGGCGGCCAAGATTGTCTTCGATGCCGGCTACGCCTCCTGCGCATCCGGTGAACGAGGTTGCCACGCGAACAAGGAGGCGGTTCCCAAGCGAGGGCTTTGCCTCCATAGAGACCACGTGATCGCGAGTTGGCCGACCCATCACACCCTTTACTTCCTGGCACGAAGCGCCCGCGCGCCCCTCGTCGCAAGCGACACCTGGCCTCCTGGGTGGCTGGAAGCCATCGGTGGTGAAGGATGACGCGAATGCAAGGGGCGCGCCCGATCAGGCCAGCGCCGCTCGGTAGAGCGACTCGTATCGCTCAGCCACGCGATCAACAGTCAGCGTTTCGAGCACCCACGCTCGCCCTTGTTGTCCCATCTTGTCTCGGTTGCTTTGGTCGCGCACGATGACCGAAAGGGCTGATGCCATCGCCTGCGACGTCGGCTCGACAATCGCGGCGCCGCCGCTCGCCTGGAGTTCCGGCCAGGTATTGACAGCGCGCGTGGTGACGACTGGCGTCGCGCACGCCAGCGCTTCCACCAGCACGAATCCCCAGTTCTCATGACGGCTGGGCAGGACAACGACATCCGCCGCCTGGTACCGCGCAAGCTTCCGCCGACCGGAGACAAAGCCGAGAAACTCCACCCGCCCGGACATTTGCTGTTGTTCCACAAGCCTACGCAACGCCTGCTCGTACTGCGGTTCACCGCTGCCGACAATCAGCACTTTGATCGCAAGGCCGTCATCGCGAAGTCGCGCCGCGCTGTCGATAAGCAGGTCGATCCGCTTGATCGGATGCAGCCGACCGACGAACAACACGACGGCATCGCCGGTGAACCCCTTGGGGAAATCTCGATGCGCCAGCTCCGGACCAGGAAGGTCCTCAAAGGGCGCTGCATCGAAGATCAACGGCACGACGATCGGCCGGCCGTGCGTGTACCACTTCCGCGATTGGTCCTGTTCCGCCTGGGCGGTGCAGTGTACGGCCTTCGCCTGCTCCAGCAATCGCCGCCCCGCGACCGCTAAGTACATCCGCTTCTTCAACCCCTTTTGGGCCATGCACCAATCGTCAAGCATGCCATGGAGGCTAATGAAATAGGGGACACCTGATTGACGCGCAAGACGAGCCAGCCCAAGGCATACCGGATCCCACAGCACGTGCAGATGCACGACGTCGGCGCTTCCGATACGCTGTCGCGCATGAGCGATAGCAGAGCGGTTCAACCGCGTCCACGGCCCCACTCGTCGTTCGAGCGTCTCGACCCGAGGCCGGCCGTCGCCACCAGGGATCCACGACTGCGGCACATCGGTCGCGTCAAGCGTCAGCATCGTCACGTCATGTCCACGCTGGGCCAGCGCCTCACATAGGTCGAGCACCGCACGGACCACGCCCCCGTCCTCCAGTCTCATGCGTCCCAGATAGTGCACGATCTTCATGGCTGCGAGCTACCTGAGATTATGCACCTGGGGCCTGACGCGAATGCAAGGGGCGCGCCCGATCAGGCCAGCGCCTCTCGGTAGAGCAACTCGTATCGCTCGGCCACGTGATCAACGGCCAGCGTTTCGAGCACCCACGCTCGCCCTTGTTGTCCCATCTTTTCTCGGTTGCTTTGGTCGCGCACGATAACCGAAAGGGCTGATGCCATCGCCTGCGACGTCGGCTCGACGATCGCGGCGCCGCCGCTGGATTGGAGCTCCGGCCAGATGTCTACACCCTTGGTGGTTATCACCGGCGTCGCACACGCCAGCGACTCCAGCAACACGAAGCCCCAGTTCTCCTGGCTGGTCGGCAGGACGAAGACATCGGAGGCTTGGTATAGCGAGACCTTGTTTCGTCCTGAAACGAACCCGAGGAAGGCAATTCGAGCGGACAGTTGCTTAAGCTCAACAAGTGCGCGCAGGCTCTGCTCGTACTGCGGCTCGCCGGTGCCGGCGATCAGCAGCGTGAACGTCAGACCATCATCGTGCAGCTGCATTGCTGCTTCGATGAGCAGCTCAACGCGCTTCTTGGGATGCAGACGACTCAAGAAGAGAACGACCGGATCGTTGTCGTCCGGGAACGCCCAGGCAAACTTCCGCCGGGCCACCGCCGGGCCGGGAAGATGCTCGTATTCGGAAAGATCGAAGATCAAGGGCACGACGATCGGCCGGCCACGCGGATACCACTTCCAAGACTGTTCTCGCTCCGCTTGGGCAGTGCAGTGCACGGCCGCTGCGCGTTCGAGAAACCGCCGGCCCCCCAACGCGAGATACAGCCGTTTCTTGAATGCCTTGCGGCCCATGCACCAATCGTCAAGCATGCCATGGAGGCTAATGAAATAGGGAACACCGGATTGACGCGCAAGACGAGCCAGCCCAAGACATACCGGATCCCACGGCACGTGCAGATGCACGACGGCTGCGGTTGCGATGCACTGGCGCGCCTCAGGGACGGCGCAGCGGCGCAGCCCCGGCCACGGCCCGGCACGTCGCTGGAGCGTCACAACCCGAGGCCGGCCATCGCCACCTGCGGTCCACTGCTGCGGTACATCGGTCGCATCAAGCGTCAGCAGCGTCACGTCATGGTCCCGCGCCGCCAGCACCGCGCAGAGGTCAAGCACCGCACGGACCACGCCCCCGTCCTCCAGTCTCATGCGTCCCAGATAGTGCACGATCTTCATGGCTGCGAGCTACCTGAGATTATGCACCTGGGGCCTGACGCGATGCAATGGTTGCCGCTGCCCGCTGTGCCGACGCCTCCACTTACCGTCAGCAAATGGATGATGAGCGAAAAACCGGTACGGTCGCCGCTACTGGTTCGGGCGATTCTGCGGGTGCTGTCGCGATCGGCGAGCCGCCGCAAGGCCGACCG
>JADFIM010000050.1 GCA_022566725.1 Planctomycetota bacterium | reverse complement strand
GGAAGCAGGGGTTGGCGGCTTTGCGCATGCGTGTAACCGGTGTCGTGCAAACGCGCGTTGCTCACCCGCTCTTGTCCTTGTGGTGATTCTTCTGCAAGCTGTTCTTGAACTTGACGTCGTGATGATGATGGTGATGACGGCCGAAGATGACGGGCCCGCGCCATCCGAACAGCCGGCCGGAGCCCCAATATCCGGAGTATCCGACGTTGCCATAAAAGTCGTACGACGACCAGAGATCGCCTTGGCGGGGGTATCCATCCCGAGGCCGGGACCGCGCCCGGGCGTAACGGGCCAGGGCCAGCTCACCGACCTCGGCCGCAGCATCCGGCGCCGGCTGCGCCCCTCCAGTGGTCATGGCCACCGTTGCGGTCTTCTTCGGCGCAGGTAGGTCGATGACCACCTGGCCATAGGTCACCGAGACCGTCCATCCGAAGATCAGTACCATGACGGTAAGGTGGGTGGCATTTCGCATTGGCGGGTCCTCCCAGTACCACTTTCTGCCGCGCCTCGACGCAGCAGCCGGCGGTATTCTACGCCGACACGCCTCAACCCATCCCGATTCACTGATTTGGACGATTCTCCTTCAAACCTATGCATTCATATCCGTTGGTGTTCACACCCATCCTGAAGGAGAAGGTCTGGGGCGGCCGAAAGCTTGCCGACCTGGGCAAGCAACTGCCGCAGGGCGCCCTGATCGGCGAGTCGTGGGAACTGGCGGACTTGCCGCTGACCGTCGACGCCGGTCGGTCGGTCATCGCCAACGGCCCGCTGGCGAACCAAACGCTGCACAATGCGATCGCCGCCGATGGCGAAGCAATCATGGGCCCGGCGCCGCTGACGCCGCAAGGGGGTTTCCCATTGCTCGTCAAGTATCTCGACGCCCATGAGAACCTTTCGGTGCAGGTGCACCCCGACCATGCGTATGTCAAGAAACATCCGCAAGCGCATCTGAAGTCCGAAGCGTGGGTTGTGGTGACGGCCGAACCGACGGCGGTAATCTACAAAGGGGTCAAGCGGCAGGTGACCCGCGAGCAATTCGCCCGGCACATCGAGACCGGGCAGGTGGTAAACGACCTCAACGCCGTGGCGGTCACATCCGGCGAATGCCATTACCTGCCCAGCGGCACATGTCACGCTCTGGGGGCGGGAGTCGTCGTGGCCGAGATCCAGTCCCCCAGCGACACCACCTTCCGCGTCTACGACTGGGGCAGGAGCGATCGCGAGTTGCATATCGAGCAGGCGCTGGAGTGTATGGCCTTCGGTGAGGCGCTACGCGGGCCGGAGCCGCCGGGCCGGCCGATCGTCGTCGGCGCAGTTCGATCCACGCCCCTTCTGAAAACCGAGATGTTCGAGATCGAACGAATTGAGACCCAAGCTGACACAAGCCTTCAAATCGTCACCTCCGGGATGCCGATGATATGGATGACGCTAAACGGCGGCGGGGCAATCCAGACACCCAATGCCCCCACCGTCGGATTATCGGCGGGGACCACGGTGCTCATGCCGGCGTCGCTGAGGGATTCCGTTGCGTCGCTGCGGGGGGCGACGACCCTGCTGTGCGTAACGCTGCCTTCACCCCTAGAGGGTCTGATCGCATGACATCCAACTGGAAGCATCGAACCTTGCTTGTGGCCGTCCTGGAGCTGGCGGTGTCATCGGCCCAGGGCACCCAGCACCTGGTCGCGCCCGGCGATGATTGGCAGAAGCTTGCATCCCGGTTGCGCAGCGGCGATGAAATCATCCTCATGCCGGGTGAGCATCGACCTGCTTCATTCACGATGTTACACGGCACGCGAGCCAAGCCCATCACGATCCGCGGCATCAACCGCGCCCACCCCGCCGTCATTGCGGCCGACCGGGTCGGGATCACCCTGCATCGGCCGCAGCACGTGGTGCTGGAAAACCTCATCGTGACCGGGGCGTCCATCGCAGGCATCGTGGTCGATGATGCCGACGGCTCGGGCGCAACTGAATCGCCGCGTGGAGACCCGTGGCCGGCCAACCTAGTGATTCGCCACGTCTCGGTGACCAAGACCGGGCCGCGCGGCGAGCGCCACGCCATTAGGCTTGCTGGCCTTCAGGACGTTCGCATAGAGGACGTGCGCATCGAAGGATGGGCCGGCTCGGGCCTCGAGTTGGTTGGATGCCACAAGGTACGAATCGAGCGATGCCGCTTCATCGGCCTCAAGAACTACAGCCAGCTACGGGCAATTCACGTCCGTGGCGGAAGCCAGTATGTGGCCATCCATCACTGTCGCTTTGAGAATGCCGGCGACCTCGTGCTCCACGTGGGCGGCGCCAGCGCCCGCGGCGAGTTCCGGCCGCCCCTGGCCGACGACGCGCCCACCGGCTCGCAATTTGAGGCTCGCTACGTTCAGGTGCAGCACTGCACCTTCATCGGAGGCAACTGCCCGATCGCATTGAGCAATTGTGACAGCACCCTGGTGCGCAACAACACGATCGTTCGCCCCCGGCGGTGGGTGCTGGGCATCCTCGACGAACAGGACGATCCTCGCTTCGCGCCGACCACGCGCGGTGTCTTTGGCGCCAACCTGATCGTATGGGAACCGGGCGACCTTCAGCGCCTGGCGTACCTCGCCCAGGGCGTTGAAGCCGATCGGTTCGGGATGCATCAGAACTTGTGGTGGTCAGCCGAGCCCCCTGATCTGCGCGAAGCGCTGGGCCCCCTGCCGGGCGAAGGGCGTTTTGCCCAGATGACCATTGTCGATCCGAAATTAGATGACCATCTGAAGCCGACGGAGCCGCTGGCAGAACTTTTCGGAGCCAACGCCCCATAAAGAAGGGCGTGAGGATTGAGGGTTGAGGGTTGTTGGGCGGTGAAGAAAACGGTCGAGGCAGACGGTTTCGGGGGAATCCGCAGGGGATCGTTGTGGTCTTCTCAACAGGGCGCAGCCCGTCTTCGCCGACGAGGTCGCTTCCACCTATCCTTGAGGGATCCCAGCGATGGCTCAGGGCATGACCAACTCAAAGCTCCGGACCTGGATGCGGAAAGCCTCTGGGCGATTGATCAATCTCAGCACGGCGATTTGCCGGGACCGGCATCGGGCTGAGGAAGTCGTACAGGAAGCATTCATCAAGCTCTGGCGACAGCCGCCCGAGGCGGGTGAGATCGCCTATGCATCCTGGCTTCGACGGGTGGTGACCAATCTCTCGATAAACGCCTTGCAGCGCACACGCCGGCCGGGCCCATTGCCGCGTTTTTCAAACGACCCCGCTCTGCGCACAACGCAGCGCGCTGAACGGCGCGGCGATGCCCAGGAGAGCCTCCAGCGAGTTCAGGCTGCGATGGATCGGCTTGATGAATCCAAGCGGGCGATCCTCGTGCTGCGGGCTTACGAGCAGCTCAGCTATGAGGAGATTGCCCAACACCTCAGCGTGCCGGTCGGGACCGTGATGAGCCGCCTGAATCGAGCTCGGATCGCACTCATGGAAGAGCTCAAGCGTGGCCTGCGTCACGCTACGGACGATCCATTGGTGTTCGATATCCGCAAGTACCGCAAGGCGTAATGCGCCGCGGGCCGCAACGGTGGGAAACAACATGAACGACAAGCCTATTGAAACCATGGATTGCACGGACATTCGGGCGATGCTCTCGGGGTTGCTGGACGATCAGGTCGCTGCCGAGACTCGCTATCTCGCTGAACGACACCTCGCTGAGTGCCCCGCCTGCCGGGAGCTGCTCAGCGAAGCGGAGCGTAACGAAGCGCTGATAGCCGCCGATGCCGCAAGCCACAGCTTGCCTGAGCACCCCCAGCAGGAGCTCGAGGCTGCGGTGCTGAGCCGCACGGTGTATGCGCAGCGGCGCCGATCGGCGGCGAACCGATGGACGGCCTGGGTGGGCTGGCTTGCCGCCGCTGCCGCGCTCTTTCTGGCAGGCTCGATCTGGGAGCTTGACCGGCGGGCAAACCTCTCCCGGTCCATCTCGCAAGGCATCGGCCCAAGCGCCCCGGTGATCAGAGCCGCCTCATACCCCACCGGGCCGGAGATCAAATCGTGGACCCTCGACCGCGCGTTCCCTGGCGACGCCCCCCGAATTCTTTCCGATGCAGCGTTGAGCACGCGCCTCACTCACGACACTGCACCGCAGGTGCCGCCAAAGGAGCAGCAAACCGTTGGTCTGGCAATCTCCCAGGACGATGCGGAAACACTCGACTCGGTCTCCCTGGCTTTGGCCATGCTCGCGCAGACTAATGATCGCAGCTTCGCCGATGTCGAGCAGGTCCGCCGCATCACCGAGTACGATCACTTGCTTCCCAGGCTAGCCGACGCCCACCGCAACCTTCCCGTAGCGGATCGCCCCGCAGTGCTTGCAGCGGAATCGGTGCTGTATCGTGTCGTGCGCGGGCCGTTGGACCTCGACGAGGTCCGCGAGATTCGGGAAGCAATCGCCCATTTGAACCTGGTGGGCCGGATCGACGCGATCAGCAGCCGATGGACCACTGCCTCGTCCCTGTAGGCAGGTCGAAACGCTCAGCGCCGTTGCCTTGTGGTCGGTGTGAGAGGCAGTAGACTGCTGCCCATGAGGATCACCTTCAGCCAGCCGGCGCAACTGGCTGAGCTCTATGGAATGAAACCGAGCGGCTTGGCTCGTCCGGACCTATCCGCCGCGACACACCGGCCGCCCGAAGCGGGCGGGCGACCCGAACCACCTCGGCTGGACCAGACGGTCGCGCGGCTGGTGGCGGGAGTTGTTCGCGGGCCCATCGCCTTTGGGCCCCAACCGCAACCCGGCACGCTCCTCAGCTCGACGCTGCCGCTTTACAAGCGGGCCGCCGACAAAGTCGAAGCAGCGGTGGCCGTGCACCTTGGCCGCATGATCGATGTCGTCGGGTGACCCACCGTCATCATCGCCACTGTGGCACTCGCAACCCAAGGCCCGGCCCCTGATCCCGGCGGGGACGCCGCCAACTACAGCGCCGGGGGGCTCTGCTCAGCCAACGGCATGGTCTCGCCGTCGGACCCTCCCTGCTGGTCAAGCCAATCCAGCAGCTTCCGGATGCTGGCGGTGGCGAGGCAAATGAAGGTATCGGCGGCGCCGTAGTAGACGTTGAGCGTGTCACCGTCGTCGGCCACGGTGAAGCCACAGGGAAAGACGACGTTGTCCACATCGCCCTCGCGCTCGTAGTCCGCTTCCGGACCGAAGACCCAGGTATCGCCGCGGCGCAGGCACACCTCAGGATCATTCAGATCGAACAGGGCCAGACCGATGCGATAAAGACTTCCCGACGCGGTGGTTCGCACGCCGTGGTAAATCATAAGCCAGCCACTCTCGGTCTCGATGAGCGGAGGTGAGAGGCCGATCTTGTTCGCGTCCCACCAGCCGCCGCGCCGGGCCCGCAGAACGAGCTTGTGGTCTCCCCAATGGCGCAGGTCCGGCGAGTAGGAAACCCAGATGTGCGCGCCCATCGGCGTGGAGGGGCGGTGAATCATGACCCACCGTCCGTTGATCTGCCGCGGTAGCAGTGCCGCGTCCTTGTCCTCAGGCGACATCACCACACCGCAACGCTCAAAGTGGCGGAAGTCCTCGGTCATCGCCAGTGCGACACCCGGCCCGCCCCACGAGAACGCCGTGTACACCACCACGTATTTGCCCAGCTCGGCGGCGTAGGTTATTCGCGGATCCTCAATCCCCCAGAGCTCTTCGGGGTGCAGTCGAGGGTCCGGCGCCATGGTCGGCTGGGAATCGATCTGCCAGTTGTTCACACCGTCGGCGGATCGGGCCACACAGAAATGCGAGTGTCCGCGCCGGTCTTCGACTCGGCAAAGCAGAAGCGTCGTGCCGTCCGCCAACCGAATTGCCCCGGGATTGAAGACGCTGTTCGCCGGGTACGGCCAATGGGCCGCGGTCAGAATCGGATTGCCGTCGTAACGGTGGAACAGGACTTCATGATGGGCATTGTGTGTTGGCATCAAGGCGACATCCCTGTGCAGACGGTTGCTTGGTCCGTGGCATCACCCCAGCGAGCATGCCCCATGGCTGCTCCCGAGGTCTTTTCGGCATAGGGAAGGGCGGACCTTAAGTCCCGGCGGTCGCCAGGACCTGGGCTGCGGGGATTTCGATGGCGGCTTCGGCCAGGCGCATCTCCACCAGCGAGAGCAGGAAAGCCAGCATCGACTCCGCCCCGAGGTTGGGGTTCACGTGGTCCGGCTGAAGTCCATCATGGCAGCCGCCCGTGCTCGGATCATAGATCGGGGTGCGTAGATCGTTTCGGCCCACAAACCAATCGAAGGCCCGCTGAGCTTCGACCTTCCATTGATCATCGCCGGTGGCTCGATGCGCCTCCAGGCACGCTGAGACCGTGGCATGGGCTTCAATGGGCTGTTGATCGAACCGTGCCCGCTCGCCGCCTCGGGGGTAGAACCCGTTGCACCCGATGGGGACGAAGTGCCCCCCGTCGGCCCGTTGGATCTGGGCCAACCACTCCAGCGACTCCAGGGCGGTTTCGACCATGTCGTCCCGCGACATTGATCGCCCACACACCAGCAGGGCATGAGGCAGCTTGGCGTTGCAGTAGGTCAGGACGTTCTCAAACCACAGCCAATCGGAATCACTGCCGGGCTGGTACATATCCAGGAGGCGTTCGCCAAGGACGCGCTGGGCGTCCTGCGCAATCCGATCGCCTGAATAGCGCGTGAGGTACTCGTGGATCCCAAGCAGCGTGAACGCCCAGGCCCGAGGATTCTTGAATTGCAGAGTCGGCGGCAAAGCCGCTTCGAACAGCTGCCCCGCCCACTCACGGATTCCCTGCTGCTGCCGGCGGGCGACGACCGTCCCCAAAGCCCACATCGCCCGGCCATGGCTGTCCTCGGAGCCCTCCTCCTCCATCCACCGTCGATCGTGTGAGAGGAAGTTACGGAAACGTTTCGTCCGGGGATCAAACGCGTGCTGGATGAACGCCATATACCGCGACGCGAATCCGGACAACTCTTCGGATGATACGTCAGCGGCCTCGTCAACCAGGACGCTGAAGATCAGCGCGCGAGCGTTGTCATCCGTGCAATAGCCTTCGGAATAATTGGGTACACCGAAGGTCGCGTGTTGCAGCAGCCCCGTGCCGTCAGTCATCCGCCGAAGATGTTCCAGCTTCAGCAGCGGCAGCTCGCCTGGGCGCTTGTCGAGCGTGGTGGCCTCGAACGCGGGTCGCGGACGATGCAGCCGCATGTCGCGAGCATGGTCGAACGCTTCCATGTAGCGGCGGGCAACTTTCGGCCAGATCATGTCCCGGCCGAACAAGTAGGCCCGCTTGCGCATGGCGTCTCGGCGAACGGGATCATCCAGCAGGCCGATCACGGCTTCGGCGATCGCGTCGGAATCGCCGATCGGCGCCAGGACGCCCCGCTCCTCGGCCAGCAGTTCCTCGGCATGCCAATACGGTGTGGAGACGATGGCCTTGCCGGCCCCGACCGCGAAGGCGAGCGTACCGGAGACAGCCTGAGCGATGTTGAGGTAGGGCGTAACGTAAAGGTCCGCCGCGCCCAGGAACTCCGTCAGCTCCTCGGCACTCACAAAGCGGTTGTGGAAGATGACCCGGTTCTCCACGCCGCACTCCCGGGCGAGCTGTTGCAGGCCCAGCCGGTAAATCTCGCCCTGGTGTCGCTTCAACGTCGGATGCGTCGCGCCCAGAATGATGTACACCGTGTCGGGATGGCGGTCGATGATGGCCGGCAGGGCCTCAATAACTCGCTCGATGCCTTTACTCGGCCCGAGTAGCCCGAATGTCAGCAGGACGTTCTTGCCCTCCACACCGAACTTGTCCTTGTAGAAGCTGGGATCGACGAACGGCACGTCGGGGATACCGTGGGGGATGATCTCGATCTTGTGCTCCTCTATCCCGTACACCTCGCGCAGCAGCTCGGCACTTCGATTGGTCATCACCACCAAGCCGTCTGAGAGTTCGCCCAGCTCTTCCATGACCGCCCGCTGAGTGGGCTCGGGTTCGTGGAGGATCGTGTGAAGTGTGATCACCGTCGGCATGCGCAGCTCGCGGAGCAGGATCAGAATGTGGCTGCCCGCCGGGCCGCCGAAGATCCCGAACTCATGCTGGAGGTTGACCACGTCCACATTGTTGATGTTCAGGAAGTCCGCGGCTCGTCTATAGGACGCGACGTCCTTCTCGGTAATCTCAAACCACACGCGGTCGGGATAGTCGTATCCCTCCTTGATGTCATTGACGGGGACGACGAAGACCTCGGCTTGGCGGAAAGTACGCGCTAGAGCGTCGGACAGGTCACCGGTGAAGGTGGCGATGCCGCACTGCCGCGGCAGGGAGTTGCCGATGAACGCGATCCGCCGCAAGGCGGGGCGTTTCTTTCGAGAAGTGACACTCATACAGCTGCTCGTTGGCCAACGGCCACGCGTCCGCCCACCGCGGCTTGGACCCGCCGACCAATCCAGCTATTGTACCCGGATTCATCACCCTTGGTCGGCGAGTCGACCGCACGCCGTGCAAGGGGCATTGCCGACCTTGGTCACAAGGATTCCCCCCAATGGCCAGCACCGGGACGATTATTCAGGTCATCGGTTCGACCTTCGACGCCCAGTTTCCCGAAAACGATCTGCCGGAAATCTATAACGCAGTCAGATGCGAGATCGAAGTCCAAGGCCAGCCGACCGTTCTGGTGGGCGAGGTGGCCAAGCATCTCGGCGGCGGACAGGTCCGCTGCGTGGCCCTGGCGTCAACCGACGGCCTGCGCCGTGGCCATCCGTGCGCCGACACCGGTGGTCCGGTGAGGGTGCCAGTCGGCGAACCCACGCTGGGGCGCGTCTTCAACCTGCTGGGCGAGCCTATCGACGAGAAGGGCCCGATCACCGGCGCGACCCTTCGGCCGATCCATCGCGACCCGCCCGACTTCGTCGATCTGAACCCCAAGACCGAGATCCTTGAGACCGGCATCAAGGTCATCGACCTGCTGTGCCCCTTCGTCCGCGGCGGCAAGATCGGGCTGTTCGGCGGGGCGGGCGTGGGCAAGACCGTCATCATCCAGGAGATGATCGCTCGCGTGGCCAGGGAGTTCGGCGGCTATTCCGTCTTTGCCGGCGTAGGTGAGCGCACCCGCGAAGGCAATGACCTGTGGCTGGAGATGCAGGAAGCTGAGTACACCGATGAGAACGGCCAGACCGCCAAGGTCATGGACAAAGTGGCGATGGTCTTCGGGCAGATGAACGAGCCGCCGGGCGCCCGGCTGCGGGTGGGGCTGTCGGCCCTGACCATTGCCGAGGAGTTCCGCGACGCCTCCGGCAAGGAGACACTGCTCTTTGTGGACAATATCTTCCGATTCGTCCAGGCCGGCTCCGAAGTGTCGGCTTTGCTGGGTCGCATGCCCTCGGCGGTGGGTTATCAACCAACGCTGGCAACGGAAATGGGGCAGCTTCAGGAGCGAATCACTTCCACGACCAAAGGGGCGATCACGTCGGTGCAGGCGATCTACGTGCCCGCAGACGACCTGACCGACCCCGCCCCGGCCACCACCTTCAGCCACCTCGACGCGTTCGTGGTCCTGGAGCGGTCGATCGTGGAGAAGGGCATCTACCCCGCCGTCGATCCGCTGGCCTCCAGCTCGCGCATCCTCGAGGCACAGTACCTCGGCGAAGACCACTACCGCGTGGCCCGCAAGGTGCAGGTGATCCTTCAGCGCTACCGTGATCTGCAAGACATCATCGCCATCCTCGGCGTGGACGAGCTTTCCGAAGATGACAAGCTGACCGTGGCCCGGGCCCGCAAGATCGAGCGATTCCTCAGTCAGCCGTTTTACGTCGCGGAGATCTTCACCGGATACGTCGGCGTCACCACCCCGCTGCCCGAGACGATCAAGTCCTTCGATCAGCTCTGTGAAGGCGAAGGCGACGACCTGCCGGAAGCCGCCTTCATGTACGTCGGCTCCCTCGATGACGTCCGCGAAAAGGCCGACCGCATCGCCGCGGAGGTGTGAGCCGACGCGAGAATGCAGGCGCACTCCCCGGCAAGATGCCTACCCGGCGAAATGCCGGGTCTATATAGCCGCGGCATCTTGCCGCGGAGTGTCACCATCCCGACCACGCCACGATCCAGGGATACGGGTCCTTCGGCAAACCAGCGCGGAGATTGTGCCGCCGCACATATTCAATCGCGTTGAGCACATGATTTTCATCGAAGAGAAACCGTGGGAACGGACGCTTGGTCCACATCGTGGGTCCGGCATTGTGCCCGCGCGAGCGACGGGCCGACAGCACAACGTTCGACGCCTGCTTTTTCAGGCGCGCGACGACGGTTGAGAAGGGATCGCTAAGAGGGCCGAACACGACGTGGACGTGCGTGGCCCCAATGGTTGCCGTAAACGCCCGATACCCGTAACTGCGGATCGTTCGGCCGAACGAATCCGCAACCATGTCCCTCTCGTGTTGATCGAGCACGACCGCGTCGTGCGACATCAGGCGCTGGCTTTGTTCGTGCAGGAAGGGGTCCGGCCCAATGAGTCGGCCGTCCTTCCACGAGCCTCGTGGGTCTCCGTGCAGCCAGGTGCCGTATGTTGTCGCGATCCAATGCGTGCCGAGGGTCTTGGCCATCAACGGCATTGTACGTGGGAAGATGCCGCCACATTCCGCGGCAAGATGCCGCGGCTATATAGACCCGGCATCTTGCCGGGTGCGGCTGTGGGTACACTCCCAAGCGCCCAATGAGAGCAACCCGCCGAATCCTGGTCACGCTGCTGCTGGTCACCCTTGTCGTCGCGCTCACCCTCTGGCGGATGACCTGGATGGCTCCAGGGTGGTGGGCGCCGCCGGATCCGACTGATGAGCGGGCCGCGGCGCTAGCCGATGGTTTCGAGTATGGGTTGATTGAGCAAGCCCACAAGATTCGCCCCAGCGGCGAACCCTGGCGTATCGAGGTCACCGAGCGCCAGGTCAATGCGTGGTTGTCGGGACGGCTGGAGGCGTGGATCGCTCATGCCCATGAGCTGCACTGGCCCCCGCAACTCGGCGCCGGGCAGCTGCGCTTTGAGACCGGCGGTATCAGCCTCGGCTTGGAACTCCGCGAGGCGAGCCGGTCCCGCTTCATCGTCGCCCGCATTATCCCAACGATCGTCAACGGTGAACTTGCCCTGTCCGTTGACCGCGTGTCGCTGGGGCGACTTTGGATTCCAGGCGGGCCGGTGCAGTCGCTGTTGGACCGCCTCGACGCGGCGGCGCCGGCCGCATTCCTCGATGATCCGAAGGTCCAGGCGACAATCCAGTTGGTCTCGGGTGAGCTGCGGATCGATCCATCGCTGACGCTCACTGACGGCCGCCGCGTGCGTTTGCTCGACGTTCAATGCAGCAGGGGCAGGGTGACCCTGCGATGCGAGACCATTGCCCGCAGGCAGTCCAGACGGTCCGGACCGCTCCCGTGAGCGAAAGAAGAACAGGACTAGGCCGGCCCCCACAACCAGCCCAATCCTGTTATTCACCGCGGGGGAGGAATCGCGAAACCCCCCGCTTCCTTGCCTCGTTCACCATACCACACATGCGGCCTCGATCAAACGCAAATAGCTCAGATCGCCCTGCAAATTGTGCGGTGTCGGCACACATTGGGCCGCCGCGGCCGGTTCCAGCCGGATAAAGTGCCGCTATGGGTGGGATCGGCCGGTCAGGCAAACCACGGCCGGTTACGGAGCCGGCTGCAGCTGGGCGACAGTGGCTGGATTGGACCCGGCCGGCTCTGCCCGCCGCTGCCTCGTGGCTGATACGGCACGCTGCCAGCGGCGATGACACCCAATGCGACCTGCAACGAGTCGTGTGCGTTGTACCCGGGCTGCGAGCGGGACGACTGCTGCTACGGCAGCTTGTCGAGCAGTGCCTTGGGGCAAGCCTCCACTTGATTCCCCCGGAGATCCGCACCCCGGGGCAAATGGTCGATACGTTGGCCCTCCACGGTGATGTGCCGACGGCCACCGGGTATGAGCAAGTGTTGGCGTGGATGGCCGCGCTGCGACGCAGCGATCAGGCCTCGATCAAGCCGCTGCTTCCGCACCCCCCGGCTGCCGACGACCTGATCGAATGGTACGACCTGGCCGCGACCATCGCCCGCCTGGCAGACGAACTGGCCGGAGAAGGACTCGCCTTCGCCGACGTCGCCGAGCAGGCGGAGCGCATGGAGCTATTCGGCGAGGGTGATCGCTGGCGGGCATTGGAATTGTTGGACGAAACATACCGGGCCGTGCTCGCCGAAGCCGGCCTGGTCGATACTCACCAGGCCCGGTGGCAGGCTATCCGCGGCAGCGATGCGCCCGACCATCGGCATGTGGTGCTCATCGGCGTGCTTGAGCTGAACGCGATGCAGCGGGCGGCGGTCTCCGAGCGGACTGAGCAGATGACCGCCCTGATCCATGCCCCCGCCTCGCTGGGCGACCGTTTCGACGAGCTGGGATGCGTTGATCCGACCCGCTGGGAGAAGGCCATCCTCGACGTTCCCGATGAACAGATCGTCGTCGCCGATCGGCCTGACGACCAGGCCCAGGCGGTGCTCCAGGCGATCGCCGATCTTGACGGCCGACACGCCCCAGAGCAGATCACCATTGGTCTTGGCGACGAATCGCTGGCTGAGGCGCTCGCCCGCGCGGGTCGATGGGCCGGCCTTACCTTGCACGCGGCCGCGGGGCGGCCACTGCGCCGCACCGGCCAGTTTCGTCTGCTGGCCGCAGGCGCCGACTGGCTCGCCGACCAGCGGTTCGCCAATCTCGCCGCATTGGTTCGCCATCCTGATCTCGAGGCCTGGCTGATGAACCATCAGCCGGACATAGCCACCGCGATTGAAAGCTGGCAAACCCTGCTTGATGAGTACTTCTCGCAATACCTGCATGAGCGGTGCGAAGGGCAGTGGCTGGGCGATCCGACTCGGCAGCAGCGCCTCAAAGCGGTCTATGACGCGATCAATGCGCTCTATGAGCCGCTGCGGGGCCCGGGCCGCCGAACCCTGGGCGAATGGGCCCAACGCGTGCTGGGGGTACTGGGCGAGGTGTACGGTTCACTTCCCCAGGACGCCCACGCTCAAAGTGACGCTGGGCTCGTGGAAGCGTGCGCCGCGCTTCGGGATGTCTGCGCCGAGGTCGCGGCGGCTCAATCGTCGTTGCAAGCAACCACCGAAGGATGGACCGC
>JADFIM010000252.1 GCA_022566725.1 Planctomycetota bacterium | reverse complement strand
TCGCGGCGGGTATATTCCGCTTCGAGCTCTTCGATCCTCCGGCACATGTACTCGATGGAGCCTCGCTGCTCGAGGAATCTGGCAAAGTGTAGATAGCTTCCGTAGCGCTGGCTCCGCGTGATAGCCCATACTCCCGGGCTGGCGAAGTGCATGACCTGCGCGCCGATCCAGTTGAGCGGGCGCACCATCTCCAGGCCGATCAATCCTGGGGTCGTCATGTGACGTTTGGCAATCTGCCGGCATATCCATTCGACGGCCGGCTTCTGGTGCTCGGTCGGTTCAGCCGGGCCGGTCGGGTCAACGGCGAAGGCGTGCCGGAGCTTGCTCCTCAGTGATCTCACGAGTCGCCCCCTTGCGGCAGTTGGCAGCGGATCCGCTCGATCACCGACGTCCGGTGCTCCCCGAACAGAACATGCAGCCCGCGGTAGGCATCCAGCCAGGATCGCCTTGATCTGGTGGACAGGTATCCGCCACGCTTATCCAACACGAACCGGCGGAGGTCCTCCCACCGATACCGCTGAGTGCGCAAGAGGTAGCGGGCAGTGATGCCTTCGGAATCGATGCTGAAGCGGCTGGGAAAGAAGAAGCGGTTCAGAGCGGCGACGAGCACCACCAGCGCCAGCAGGCTCCAGGCGATGCTCTGAAACGCCAGATAGATCGCGCCGGTCACAGCGATCACGACCACGGCGGCCCCGACTGCGGCTCCGATCCGCTCGCCGGCGGGGTGGGCGTGCCAGGAGAATTCCTCGATATGGGCGTCGCTCATCGTATCCCCTGCTCCCGTGGGTCTGAGGGCGAAATAGCTTAGCCCATCGGCATCGACTTCCCAACCGCCGGTGGCCGCCGTCATCGCTGGCCCGCTGCCCGATGGTTGCCATCCGCCCCTCATGCGACGTATCGTGCAGTGACCAACGCCCCAGTTCAGGCAATGCCGGGCTGGGTGGCGAAGGAGACCCCGCCATGACCACCGCGGCCACCGAACAGATCGCGTCCCGCATCACGCCCGGTTCGCCAGTCGGGCCCCCGATCAATCTCACGAAATGGGTCGATGAGCATCGGCACCTGCTCAAGCCGCCGGTCGGCAATCGATACGTCTACGACGGAACCGACTTCTTCGTGATGATCATCGGCGGGCCGAACGCCCGCAACGACTTCCACGTTACCAACTCCGAAGAGTTCTTCCATCAGCTCAAGGGTGATGTCGTGGTTCGCATCCGCGAGGAAGGTCAGATCAAGGACGTCGCGCTGCGCGAGGGCGAGACGCTGTTCATTCCCGGAAACGTGCCGCATTCCCCGACCCGGCCGCCGAATACGATCGGCATGGTCATCGAGCGCCGCCGCCCGCCGGGCGAAACCGAGCACCTGCAGTTCTATTGTGAGAACTGTGGCGAGCTGGTCTACGACAAGGAGTTCGACTGTGGCGATATCGTCGAGCATTTTGCGCAGTCGATGGAAGAGTTCTGGGCCGACGAGCGGCTGAGCACCTGTAAGAAATGCGGTACGCGAGCTCCAAAGCCCACGCCGGTCAAGCGCATCATCTTTGAGCCGAAGGTGGTGATCGAGCGCGAGTGACCGTTGAGTGAGCCAGCCGCTTCCCCGCCTCCCTTAGCCCCGGGCTCTGCCCGGGGATCGAGTCAAAGATTCACGCCCGCTACGATAAGCTACCACCCCCCGGCAAAGCCGGGGGCTAGGGCAGGGCATGCCGACATCGCGCCGGCGCCGGCGCCGACGCATCTGGTACGCTGTGGAACGTGTCGGAACGGCCCCCCCTCAAAATCGACCTGCACACCCACATCCTGCCCCAGAACTGGCCGGACCTACGGGAGAAGTACGGCTACGGCGGATGGGTGCGACTCGATCACTATCAATGCGACTGCGCCCACATGATGGTCGATGAGAAGTGCTTCCGCGACATTCAGGCCAACTGCTGGGACCCCCGGAAGCGCATTGCGGATTGTGATCAATGTGGTGTCCACGTGCAGGTGCTGTCCACGGTGCCGGTGATGTTCAGCTATTGGGCGAAGCCGACCGATGCGCTGGACCTTTCGCGGATGCTCAACGATCACATCGCCGGCGTCTGTGCGCAGTACCCGGATCGCTTTGTCGGGCTGGGCACGATCCCCATGCAGGATCCAGACCTCGCCGTCAAGGAGCTCCAACGATGCGTTGGCGAGCTGGGCCTGGCGGGCGTCCAGATCGGCAGCCATGTCAACGGGTGGAACCTCGATGAGCCCGCGTTGTTTGGAGTATTCGAGGCGGCGGCCGAGCTCGGAGCCGCGGTCTTCGTCCACCCTTGGGAGATGCTCGGGCGTGAACGGATGAGCAAGTACTGGATGCCGTGGCTGGTGGGGATGCCTGCCGAGACCGCCCTGGCCATCTGCTCGGTGATCTTCGGCGGGGTGCTGGAGCGCCTGCCCAAGCTGCGGATCGCCTTTGCCCATGGCGGCGGCGCGTTTGCATTCACCATCGGGCGAATCGAACACGGCTACCACGCTCGCCCCGATCTGGTGAACCCAAACGAGGTGGGCAACCCGCGCTCCTATCTGGATCGCATTTACCTCGATTCGCTGGTGCACGATGCTGATGCGTTGCGTTATCTGGTCAAACTGATGGGGCCCGATCGCATTGCGCTCGGCTCGGACTATCCGTTTCCCTTGGGTGAAGCGCAGCCGGGCAGGCTGATCGAGTCGATCGACGAGCTGTCGCCTCAAGCCAGAGAGCGATTGCTGGCGGGGACGGCTCTGGAGTTCCTCGGCCTGGGCCGCGAGGCATTCGTTGCCTCGTCATCAGGCCGGACTGCTACGGCGCAGCCATATAGCCCCCGGCCTGCCGGGGGCTAACTGGGTCATTGCCGCTACGATGGGCGCATGAGCCGCACGGAGTCCGGCGCGACGACTGCCTTCGAGCCGTCGCAAGAGTTTGCCCGCCATCTCGATGAGACCGACTCGCTGCGCGAGTATCGCGATCGGTTTCACATTCCTCGCCGGCCCAACGGAGAGCCGGTCATCTACTTCGCCGGCAACTCATTGGGGCTCCAACCCAAGACCGTCCGGGCGATGGTTGAGCAGGAGCTCGATGACTGGGCCGAGCTCGCTGTTGATGCCCACCTGAAGGCTCGCACGCCGTGGTACTCCTATCACGAGGTGTTCGGCGAGCGCGGCGACCGGCTCGTTGGTGCGCTCCCGGGCGCGCGCGAGGTGGTGATGATGAACAGTCTGACCATCAATCTGCATCTGATGATGGTCAGCTTCTTCCGCCCGACGCCCAAGCGCCGCAAGATCCTGATGGAGCACCCGGCCTTCCCGTCGGACCTGTATGCGGTGAGGACGCACCTGCGCAGCCGCGGGCTCGAATCCAACGACTCGCTGGTGCAGATCAAACCCCGCGAGGGCGAGCACACCGTTCGCACCGAGGACATCGAAGGGTTCCTCGACGAGCAGGGCGAGCAGATCGCGCTGGTGTTATTGCCCGGCGTGAACTTCCATACCGGGCAAGTGTTCGACATGGCTCGAATTGCCGCCGCCGCCCGGAAGCACGGCTG
>JADFIM010000251.1 GCA_022566725.1 Planctomycetota bacterium | reverse complement strand
AAGGTCGCCGCTTCCATCGGTTGTCAAATCGCGTCGGGAATGGCCGCCGCCCACGCGCTGGGGCTGTGTCACGGTGACCTCAAGCCGGCGAACGTGATCCTACGAGACGATGGGGTCGCCAAAATCCTCGACTTTGGGCTCGCGCGGCGCGAGGAGCGGATTGATCCGCAGGCGACGGTCATACGCCGTGGTGCAACGACCGCCAGCATCCAGGGGACGCCGGCCTACATGTCGCCGGAGCAGGCCGGCGGCGGCTCAGCAAGTCTCGCCGGCGATGTCTTTTCTCTGGGGCTCATCCTGTATGAAATGCTCACCGGTCGGGAGGCGTTCTGTGGAGACAACATCACCCAACTGCTCAAGCAAATCCGGGCCGTGGAACCCAAGCGCTTCGCCGCCGACGTATCCGAGCCGTTCGCGTCCATTTTGAGTCAAGCCTTGGCCGGTGACCCTCCCAGTCGGCAAATCACCATGCAACAGATCGCCGAGAGGCTCAGGTAGCAGACCGATTCTGTGACTGGGATCGACGGGACATGGCGACGATGTCCTGGTTCCCTCCCGTCAAGTTCAGCCTCTGGCCAAGCGCCTACTCGCGGCGCATGGTGCATGGCGCGTGTCTTCCAGCGGACCATCCGCGATCGAACGGACTGTCAACAATCCCCCGGCAGAGCCGGGGGCTGAGGGAAAGAACGAACCATCGGGCCCCGGTTCGCCCTTCGTCGCTTCCCCTCCCGTAGGCGGCATCGCCCAGCGACGCTTGGTGGCCCAGGACGACCAAGCCGATCCCGTGTACTCTCTACGCGTCATGCTGAAGTAGCCCCGCATGGGAATGCGGGACTGCGACAAGAGCGCACTGATATCTTGGAGTCAGTCTCATGCCTGCTACCAGAGCAATGCTGGCCGAGTTCGTCGGAACCTTCGCGCTGATGTTCGTCGGCGGCGGGGCGATCATCGTCACGCAGGGGCAGGAATTTCATCTGCTCGCCGTAGCGCTGGCCCACGGATTGATCCTGGCGGTGATGGTCTCGGCGACCATGCACATCTCCGGCGGCCAGATCAATCCTGCGGTGTCGATCGCGCTGTGGCTAATCAAGAAACAATCGTGGGCGCAAACGGGATTGTTTATGACCGCGCAGCTCGTCGGCGCGATCGCGGCGGCGCTTCTGCTCAAGATGCTGCTGGCCGGCGCCTATGACGTGGGCGATATTGGCGCCACGCTGGGCGAGTTCAGCCGAGCCGGCAGCGAGCACATCAATGCGGCCAAGACGCTCGGGCTGGAGATCATCGCGACGTTCCTTCTGATGTTCGTGGTCATGGGCACCGCAGTGGACAAACGCGGGGTGGGCAGGAACGCAGCGATCGGCGGGTTCGGGATCGGGTTGACGGTGGCGGCGGCGATCCTGGCCATCGGTCCCGCCACGGGCGCATCGCTGAACCCGGCCCGCAGCTTCGGCCCGGCCCTGGTCGCCTGGACCTGGGACATGCACGGGGCCTATTGGGCGGGGCCGATCTTCGGCGCGGCGCTGGCCGCGCTGGCGTATCGTGCGGTGTTCGGAATGGAAGAACCCCCCGGCAAAGCCGGGGGTTAAGGGAGTTGCGTGCCAGTTCGACGTGCGGCGTTTCAACGTTTAGTCCGCGCCGAACTTGATTCCCTGGGCGAGTGGCAGGTCGGTGCCGAAGTTGATGGTGCAGGTCTGGCGGCGCATGTAGGCACGCCAGGCGTCGGAGCCCGCTTCGCGTCCCCCGCCGGTGTCTTTCTCGCCGCCGAAGGCCCCGCCGATCTCCGCGCCGGAGGTGCCGATGTTGACGTTGGCGATGCCGCAATCGGAACCGTCGCCTGACAGGAACCGCTCAGCCGACCGTAGCGAGCCGGTGAAGATCGCACTGCTAAGACCCTGGCTCACCGCGTTGTGCACGGCGATCGCGTCATCAATGCTCTCGACCTCGTAGATATAAAGGATGGGGGCAAACGTCTCCTCCCAGGCGATCTCGGGGTCGGCCCCAGCCGGAACACGAACAATCGTCGGCTCGACGAAATAGCCGGGTTCGTCCGCGAAGCGCTGAATGCCTTCAAGACCGCCGCAGAGAACCTCCAAGCCGTCTGCTTCGATCCGCAGCAGCGCCGCGTGCATGTTCCGGACCGCCTCGGCGTTGATCAGCGGACCCATGAGCGTCCCCGGATCGAGCGGATCGCCGATGGCCACCAACTGATACGCCTCGGCGAGACGGTTGGTGAGTTCGTCAACGATGTCGCAATGACAGATCAAGCGTCGCGTCGTGGTGCACCGCTGGCCGGCCGTTCCCACCGCCCCGAACAATACGGCGCGGACGGTCATCTCCATATCAGCATCCGGCATGACGATGACGGCGTTGTTGCCGCCGAGTTCCAATAGGCTTCTGCCCAGCCGCTCGGCCACCGCCTGGCCGACGATGCGACCCATGCGGCACGAGCCGGTGGCGCTGACCAGCGGCAGCCGGCGATCGGCGCTCATTGCTTGGCCGACATCTTCATCGGCCCCAATGATCAGGCCAAACACATCGCATGGATCGCCCTCAGGCGGCGAGAAGATGTCCTGGCTGCGCATCACCTCGCCGACGAGATTGGTCAACGCGATCGCGACCAGCGGCGCTTGCAGGCTCGGCTTCCAGATCATAGTGTTACCGCATACCGCGGCGAGCATCGCGTTCCAAGCCCACACCGCTGCGGGAAAATTGAACGCAGTAATGATCCCGATCGTTCCCAACGGATGCCACTGCTCATACATGCGGTGTCCGGTCCGCTCAGAGTGCATGGTCAGCCCGTAGAGCTGGCGCGACAGCCCCACGGCAAAGTCGGCGATGTCGATGCATTCCTGGATCTCGCCGAGGCCTTCAGCTCGGATTTTGCCTGTTTCCAGCGTGACCAGCTCGCCTAACGGCTCGATCTTCGCGCGGAAAGCGTTGCCGATTTGGCGGACGATCTCGCCGCGCTTCGGGGCAGGAAGCCGCCGCCAGTGCGCCCCAACCGCGACCGCCCTTTCAACCGCTACGTCATAATCAGCCCTGGATTGCAGGCGCAGCGCCGCAATGGGCTCACCCGTAGCGGGGTTGTGGGAAGTCACGCATGACTCATCGGCCGTTTCGGGATCGACAACTCTGCCGTCGGCAAACAAGTCCAGGTCAGCGACCAGTCGTGGCGTCATACCCGTAGGATAGCCCATGCGAGGACGACCGAGCGCAAACCGCGGTTGGGCGCCCACCGGGGCGACACGCCCCGGCTCGCTCAAGTCTCAAGCCCGTCCTCAACCAAGCAGCCCGTCGCCATAGAAATGAAACACAACCACGATGCCTGTGGCAAGCGCCAGGAAGGCGACGGTGACGCCGACGGCTCGCGGCTTCGACGTCCCTCTTGCTTCCCGTTGGTTGCGGTTCACCGCTCTTGCGATCCACCAACTGATCAGGCCCGAAAGCCAGGCCGCAACGGCGATCCGCTGGAGACTGGGGTTGAATAGCTCGGGCAGGTAGTGTGCGAGCAGCGCCCCCGGAACGATCGAGACCAGAGCCACC